>CAZVAZ010000006.1:0-35602 GCA_964625235.1 uncultured Hyphomicrobiales bacterium | reverse complement strand
ATCATCATCAACAATTAGAATGTGCGGTTGTTCTGACATGGCGCAACTATACAGGTGGCGAGGTGTTCGATGCCAGAATAATGGTTACACAGTGTAACTCAGGTGCTGATTGTAACATTCAGTTACAAATCTCTTTGTTTTTGACATCAACGTGTAACAGAAGCACCCCAGATTGGAATTGTCAGGGCCGCCGATGTTGAGCGGTCCTCCCACACACACCAGGAGAATTTAAAATGCGCACATCCCTGAAAATACTCACTATTGCCTCCGCTTTGGTTGTCGGCATCGCCGCAGCACCAGCAATTTATGCCCAAAGCACCGGAACAACACCTGCGCCCATGATGGACAAGAGCAAAATGCCAACGGGCCAGATGGGTGAAGGCAACATGCCAATGGGTCAGAAAGGCCAGATGGGTCAGAAAGGTCAGATGGGCCAGGGCAATATGATGGCCATGATGAAACAGATGATGCAGAAGCATTCTGAAATGATGAAGACAATGATGAAAGACCATGCTGGCGAAAATTCCACCAAAAAGCACTAAGGCAAGGTCAATAAATTCAGCGGCCCGGTTTGAAACGGGCCGCTGGTTTTAAACTGAAGCAATTGTTGATGGAGGTTTATTATGGCTTATGGAATGATGGACGGCAGCGGATATATGGGTTGGGGTGGCATGTTTTTTGGCGGATTTATGATGCTTTTCTGGACAGCCCTGATTGTCGGACTGATTGTGATGCTGGTCAAATGGCTTAGAACCTAGAGCCTGTCATGCTATTTCAGATTGCTTACCAGATTGCGAAAATGGCTGACGGGGTTTTGGGCGCCAATCAGTGAAAACAGCGAGCTGTCTATTCCGGTTAGTTTCTTCGCCCACAGCCACAATACCACTGAGCCGAGAAGATTTGCCACTGCATAGGATGTCGCAATGCCATGAATTCCCCACAGCGGATACAGCCCGATAGAAGCAACCAGTGAAAAGCCGAGGCTGGCCAGCATGACAATTACCGAGGGTTTTTGATGACCTGTCATAGACAGGATTGCGGGTGCGGGACCAAATATGGCCCTGACGGGGATTGTTGAAGATACAATAAGCAGGAGCAACCAGCCCTGTTCAAATTCGGACCCGAAAAGCCCCATTAAAAGCGGGCCGAACAGGGCGAAGAAAACCATCACACCAATGGCATAAATAAAAGCCAAGAGATTGGCCAGTTGCAGGTGTGAATTTAGTTCATCTGATTTTTTTTGCACATTGAGAGCAATAATCCGCGGCAGAAAAAGCGCATATAAAGATCGCATGCCAAACCCGGCCAGAACCCGGAAACGAAAAGCAATGTGTAAAATTGCCACCTGGGCGGGCGCTGCGAGAAAGCTGGTCAGGATAATGTGTAACTCAATAAACAGATCCCAGACCAGTGATGTAATAATCCACGGGTAGGATGCCGCTCTCCAGCGCCTGGATTCTTTTTCTTCAACAACATCTTTAGCGATGAAGCCGGTTTTGCGGATAAACACGTATGACAACAGACAGGCGATGGCTGCACTGATGGCAAATAGTGCCAGCAGCCTCGAGCTGTCGAGGCCCAGGCCCGCCACAATGGCTAATACAATGAGCAGCAAAAACACCATTGGCTTTAACAATGTATCGGAAAGCAGCCCGGCTACCTGTTTTTCCAGGCCGACCAGAACAGCACCGTTAAAAACCGTAACGGCCAGTAAAAAGGCGGTTATTATTGACAGAATTCCTCCCAGCAGCGGCGTTGAAAGCGGGGAGGCGGGCATGGCGAAAAACAGGGCGGCAAGCACGATGCTTAAAGCCAGCCCGAAAAACGCATGTTTCCAGCCCGCCTGTATAAAGCCTTTCAGGTGGCCCTGACGCGGATTGGTGGTGTATTCCACGGTGAAAATTGTTGCGACCGCTGGAAAGCCTGCCGACAGAAAAACCGACAGAACGCTTATTATGGCCAGAATGGTCGATAATTCACCAAGCGTATCAGCGCCCATTTCGCGGGTAATCAACAGACTGGCAACAAGGGTTGCCGCCGCCCCGGCCAGACGTCCTCCGGTGAGCAGGGAAAATCGGGTCAACAACTTGCGTAATGACGAGGAAGTCATTTTTTCAGGCGGGCTTTCAGCGCATGGATTTTTGGCAACAGGGATGCCTTGAGTTCCTTGATTTGAAAAATCGTCCAGCCCAACAATCCGGCGCGCAGATTGCCAGCATAATGATAGGCTGGCGGGGTCAGGCAAACACAGCCGGTTTTGCCGGTAAAACCTTTTTTGAACTGATGCAGGCCGCGATCCCCATCGTTGCCGCCAAGATCATACCAGCGACAGTGTGAAAGGCTGCACAGGTGTGACGCAATCCACCAATGCATTGCGTAGCCTGCTTTCAGGGATACGGCCTGATTATCGCTTGCCCCGTATAGATAGACTGCGCGTTCACCACTGAGATCGAACACGCCACCGGCAATTGTCTTGCCGTTGTGGGAGACCAGGACAATCGAAGGCCTGAAGGCTTCATTGCTGTTTTGCATCAGTTTTTTCAGCGTATGGATTGCTGATGTATCCATGAACTGCTTGCGGGCCAGCATTTCTGCATAGAGCTCAACAAAGGTATCAAAGGCTTTATCACTGCTTGAAAATTCGATTTCAAAATCGTTTTTTTCAGCCTTTTTAAGATTATATCGCCATTTCTGGTCAAGGCTTTTGCGCAAATCTTCAACGCTTTGGTGGGTGTTGACGAGGTAGCGTTCGGGCGCAGATAATGTGGCACCCCGATTAAACCTGAGTGCCTGGAGGTGTTCGCAGATATCATCTGAATATTCAGGATCGGCATGCGGCATTACGGTGAGATAATATCCACGGGCTTGAGCAAATTCTTTTTGCAACAGGTGCAACATGGACTTCAGATGAGACGGTTGCGGCTGTTGCCCGTGCTTTCGCCACAAGGGCCCCCATTTGACGATTGCCAGGCCGGTTGCACTCAACGGTATGGGAATAATAATGATGCTCGCGCCGCCGACAACTTCGCTGCCCTGTCGAAATATTACATTCTCGACCTTGTTCTGCCCCCACCTTTCGGCGTTGAAAAAGTGTGTCTGTTCATGAACCACATCACTGAACTGCGCAGCCATTTCGTCCCAGGTTTCTGCGTCCACGTACTCCAGGCTGCAGCACTCATCATTGACTTCAACGCCAGCTCGAAGAGTTGTTTCAGAGCTGGCGATAAAACCGTTTTGAAATGAGGTTATAAAAGTCATTAAAAGCCTTTTTTGATTTTGTGTATTGATTATAGACTTGTCAGGTTAACTTTCAGTTTGGTGGTCTGACTTGTGCTCGTATTGTGCCGCGTTCGGCGTTGATCAGACGTGAAAATAACCGGTGCCAGTTTGGTGCGAGACTGAGCAGGGACATTAATCCCGGCCTGGGGTCATACCAGACATAAGACATATGAGTGTGAGCGCGCAGGCCCGCCCAGATGGCGCGCAAAATTCTTGCACATGTGGCCAGACTGTTAATTTCCCGTCGCAGCCAGGTGCTTTTGGCGCTCAGTAAATCGCCATAAGTCCAGACGTAGCGAATGCCGGTTCTGCCGTGCACAAGCCGTGTGTTCAGCGCTTTGTTTAATGCCATGTCTACAAGGATTGAGCTCAATTTGAGACCGGCAAATTCCGGCACCGCATGATTGCCCGCGATGCGTGGATTGATTTCAAGAAAACTGATGTCGCCGGTGTTGTCATCAACAAGGTATTGTGCGCAGCCGATGCCTGAGTAATTCAGACCTTCAACCAGTGTTGCGGTGAAATGTTGCAATTGCGGGTCCGGCTTTATTGTAATTCCTTCCACCGCCAGCCCGGAGCCATCGTCCGCGTCCGTGCGCAGAATAACTGCGTGCAGATAGCGAAACAATTTTCCGTTTCGAGCGGCAAAATAAATATTGTGGCGGATGCCTTTTGCCTTTTTCTGGATAATCAGCCCTTTTTGTTGTGCCGGCCATTTGGGCAATTGCTGTTGTAAATCAGGTTCATCGTCAATAAACAGGGCTTTTTTACCGTCAAGACGCTGATTCGAATCCTGTGGCCGGATCACCAGAGGAAACCCGATGGCTTGAGATTTTTCGACCAGTTGGCGCTGATTGCGGGCAAAGGCAAAAGGCGCTGTGGGGATATTGTGCGCCTGTGCCAGTTCCATCATGAACATTTTGTCGAGGCAGTGTTTAATCAGGTCGGCCTCAACCGAGGCAATTACCGCATTGCCGCACTTGAAATCCGGCCGGTCGGCAAAAAACCTGACAAAGTCTTCTGATACCGGGAAAATGACATCAATGTTGTTTTCACGGATAAACCCGGGAAGCTTTTTTGCAAAGCCTTCCGAATTGGTATTGATGTGCGGGTGGTCCCAGATCTTGTCAACATAGCGGCTGTATTGTGCACCGCCATCGCAGCCTTCAAGCCCGGAAATTATACGGTAGCCATGGCTGGACAAGACCCGGGCAAGGGATAGTGTCGGGCGATAATTTCCCAGCAGGAGGATTGTTTGTTTTTCAGTTGCGCCGCTCATTTTATTGAAGCCGGGGTTAGTGTCTGTGTCACAAGAAAATACAGCGTGGTCATGTGAAATGATGCCCAGCTGAAAATCCCGAAGAATTTGGCGCTGTCTTCAATATAAACAAGGCCTGGTACGAGACTGGAAAAGACAGTGTCGACCAGCAATGATACCGAAACGGCTGTGCCTGCCACCAGTAAAATCACATAATCGGAGGCGAGAATAATGCGCCAGCTGGCAGCCGCATAGGCAAGGGCCAATGCAACGTATGTCGCCAGAACCAGATTTTGCGGGATGCCAAAATAGGGCAATACATTTTCATGCAGCAGGAAGGCATCATCTAAAGCGAGTAAGCCATTGAGTAGACCGGCAGACAGGGCAAACCACATCAAGTGCCGCGCATTTGCCGTGGCAAATACACCGGCGGCAAACAGACAGACGGCGGCTGTGGCTGACCACAGCATGATGCCCAGGTTTGAAATGAACCCGTAAGACGTGCTGCAGCAGTTTCCTGAAAACCGTGCGGCTGTCACTGTGTCGAGGAACATCCATTTGGGTTCGGCCCAGGGCTGCAGCAGAACGGCGGCAAGAAATATTGCCGGTAGCGTGAAGGTTATAGTCCTGATCCAGGTGTCGATGTTATTGTGGCGGTCAGATTGATGCATAATTGCCTGTGCATCGTTGAAAAACTGCCTGGCATCAGCGATCATTTGCATGGTTGAATCTTTCTGTTAAACGGGCTTTGAATTTTTTCGAAAATCCCCAGAATTTGAAGGCGGGACCGGTTGGTTTTTTTCAGAAAATTCATTGCCGGGGTGCTGGCTTTTATTGATTTTTTGACTTCCAGCCTTGCTATGCTGGAAAAGGCACCCAATTGACCGATGCTGGTTGCAGCGAAAATGCAATCATAGAGATCAAGCTTTTTATCGCACCAGGAAAGTTTGTAGGGCTCGTCACCGGCAAGGAAATCGTAGGTGTGAAATTTAGCGCGAGAGGCCAGTTCAAGGGTTTTTACCAACAGAATTGAGCCAGCCGAACAATTGTTAAAAACCTCCGGGCCATACGACATTGTAAAAAGTGAAAATGTCCTGTGCTCAACAAATGCAATTAGACCGGCTATCATTTCACCATCAAGGAAAAGCCCGTAAACCCGCAAAGGGCTGGTTTTGCTGTCGAGGTCGGCGAATTTCCTGATTGTCTGCGTCAACACCGAAGCTGGCAGCCGGCCTTGCGATTTATTGTCAAAAGGATTTCGGTCCCCATTTTGTTCCAGTTGAACGGATTTCCAATGTAAAATCCTGTCAATGCAGCTCTGCTGCCGGGGGCCTCGTATTGCCATGAAACGCAGGTTTCCTGCACGCTTTAAACGGCTGACTTTTTGCCTCAGGCGACTGCGTGATTTGGCGCTGCGCTTTTGCGCGTACAGGCTGGTCCAGTTGCTATCAAGATTTAGGGAATGAGAATCACATGAACTGCGGCGGACGCTCGAGCCAACAAAAGGATTGGCAATTCCGGCCAGAAATTTTGGCTGCTTGGTTAAATAAAAGACATCAATACCGGATACATAACGACCAATATGCCGGTATATTTCACTTACTGTCGTGGCCGTCATCTGTGGCAAAAATTCGGTTTGAATCAGCGGGCAATTGTAGTCATTGACCTCATTTGCCGCCCACGCCAGCCGCTTGAGGCCAAAATGTGTTTCATTTGCAAACGGCAGGATAAACTGGAGTTCTCCTGCTTTGAAGCCGAGTACGATGAGCGGTTTTGCCTTCAGGCCTTGATTTTGGCTTTCAAACCACGCGTTTATCCAGTCAAAATTCTGAAACGGTGTATGCCAGGCAGTGCGTTGAAACTGTTTCCAGATATGCCTTACCTGGGATAATTGGGTAACGGCATAAAGCTGTAGATTTCCACCATTTTCCAGTTTTACTTCAGGCAAAGTGTGCCAGTTTTCGTTGCCCTTGAACTCCACAACAAAATCATGTGCGCATTCAGGAAAAGCGCCGTCCATATCTCCAAATGCTGTAAATTTTTGCGTATGGTGTCCCATTTTGGGCCTTTTCTGCGATTTAATCGGCTAAGACCAAATAAACAGCAAGTCTCATGCCAAAGGCCGCTAAAACCTGTCACGCAAGTTATAATACAACATGGCAAGAACCAGCAGGGGTGTTCTGGCGTGGGAGCCGCCGGGAAACCTCTTTGTTGGAATTGAGCCCATGCAGTCAAATCGTGATGCGGCTCCATCAATGGCTTGTGCCAGCACACTACCGGCAAACGTGCCTATGCCAAGGCCATAACCACTGTAGCCGCCAGCGGTGAGAATATTGGGGGCAAGGCGGTCCAGGTAAGGCAGGCGGTTCATGGTTATGGCCAGAGTGCCGCCCCAGCCATAATCAATCTTCACATCTTTCAGTTGCGGATAAATTTCCAACATGGGGCTGGCGACAAAGGCCTTGATATCGGTTGGAAACCTGTAGCCGTAGTTTTCGCCGCCGCCAAACAGCAGGCGTTTGTCGGCAGACAGGCGGTAATAATTAATGACGAATTTTGAGTCTGCCACCGCCACATCATCGCGGATAAGTTCATCTGCCTGGGTTTGTGACAATGGCTCGGTGGCGATGATGAAATTGTTTACCGGCATGACGCGTGCGGCAATCTTTTTTTCCAACATGCCAAGATAACCGTTGCAGGCGATGATGACGAATTTGGCGGATACTTTGCCGTGGCTGGCCGTAACGATGGCCGGGTCGGATCTGGAGACATCGGTGACTTCGGTTTTTTCGAAGAAGCGCACACCGGCATCTTTAGCTGCGCGGGCCAGCCCGAGGGCAAAATTGAGCGGATGCAGGTGGCCGGCACTGGTGTCCAGAGTGCCGCTGAAATAGGCTTTGGTGCCAAGCATCTGATGAATTTCTGCCTTGTCAATAAAACGGACTTTGTCATGGTTATATTTTGTGTGCAGGTGCTCTACTTCTTCTTGAGAGTGCCGGGTAAACCGGGCGCGGTGATTGGCGTGCAGGACGCCGGGTTTAAAATCACAGTCTATCTCGTGTTGTTTGATGAGATCGTGCACCAGTTGATTGGCCTCAAGTCCCAGTTGCCACAGGTCTTTGGCTGCCTCCATGCCAACTATTTTCTCGAGTTTTGATTGCCCGACGCGCAGACCAATACCCAGTTGCCCGCCGTTGCGCCCCGAGGCGCCCCAGCCGATGCGGTGGGCATCAAGCACAACAACATCATAATTTTGTCGCGCCAGATGCAAGGCTGCGGACAGGCCGGTGTAGCCCGCACCTATAATGCAGACGTCGCAGTTAATGTCACCGGCCAGTGCGGGAAACGGGTCCAGCTCGGTGCAGGTGGCATGGTAATATGAAGGCGGGTAGCGGCCCTGGGCGTCATTGGCGTAAAGTACATTCATGGGTCTTAAGCCGCTGATTTCATCAAACCGTCTTTGGTCAATGCATCCTGCGTCATATCGAGAGATTTGAAAGCAAGCTCAACCAATTCGTCAATCTGCGACGTGGAGATGCTCAGTGGTGGTGAAATCACCATAACATCGCCGACAGATCGCATAATCAGGCCATTGTCAAAACAGAAATTGCGGCAGGTAATACCGACATTGCTGTCGTCGCTGAAACGTGCCCGGGCAGTTTTATCAGGGGTTAGTTCAATGGCTGCCATCATGCCGCAGATACGTGCCTCACCAACCAGAGGGTGGGCGCTGAGAGATTGCCATTTTTCTTTCAGATAAGGCGCTGTTTGTTTGGCAACAGTTTCGATGAGGTGTTCTTCTTCCATTATGCGAAGGTTTTCCAGAGCAACGGCGCAAGCTGCGGGGTGGCCGGAAAATGTGTAGCCATGGTGAAAATCCCCCCCTTTTTCACTTAAGACATTGGCAACCCTGTCGCTGACAACAGAGGCGCCAATCGGCAGGTACCCCGATGTTAATCCCTTGGCGAGGGTCATAATGTCCGGGGATATGTCGAAAACCTCGCTGGCAAACCAGCTGGCGGTACGGCCAAAGCCGGTAATGACCTCATCGACAATCAGCAGGATGTCATGTTCCTGGCAAATGCGCTGTATTTCCGGCCAGTAGGTCTCAGGTGGAATAATAACGCCGCCGGCACCTTGCACGGGTTCAGCGATAAAAGCTGCAACCTTGTCGGCACCGATGCGCTCAATTTCGGTTTCAAGTGCCCGCGCCCGGGCGAGACCGAATTCTGCCGGTGAGCTGTCGCCACCTTCGCCATACCAGTAGGGTTGGTCAATGTGGGTGATATCGGGAATTGGCAGGCCGCCTTGTTCATGCATGGCACTCATGCCGCCAAGCGAGGCTGCGGCCACGGTTGAGCCGTGATAACCATTTTTACGCGCGATGATGGTTTTTTTATCTGGCTTACCTAAACTGGCCCAATAATGGCGCACCATGCGCACGTTGGTGTCGTTGGCTTCAGAGCCCGAGCCGGCAAAAAACACATGATTTAAAGTGCCGGGAGCAAGTTCGGCCAATCGTGCGGCCAGCATTACCGCAGGTGGGTGAGTGGTCTGAAAAAATGTGTTGTAATAGGGCAGTTGCGACATTTGTCGGGCTGCTGCATCAACCAGTTCCTGACGACCATAGCCGAGATTTACGCACCATAGCCCAGCCATGCCATCGAGCAGTTTTTCACCCTCGCTATCCCACAAGTAAACACCATCGGCGCGGGTGATGACGCGTGCGCCTTTGGCATTCATGGCGGCACGGTCGCTAAAGGGGTGGATGTGGTGAGCGGCATCAAGGGCCTGCAGTTCGCTTGTTGGCAGGTGGTTATCAAGTGTTGCCATGGTAATGTCCTATACGTTCAATAGCAGGTGGTCGCGTTCCCACGGTGTGATGATGGCTGAAAACTCGTCGGCCTCAGATTTTTTGATGGAGCGATAAAGCTGGCAAAAATCATTGCCGAGCATGTCGGTAATTTCAGTTTTTCCGGCAAACAGTTCCAGCGCCATGTCCAGACTGCGCGGCATGGTGAGTTCGGATTTATATGCCTCACCGACCATGGCATCGCGCGGGCTTGACGCCATTTTCATGCCGATAAAGCCGCTTGCCAGGCATGCTGCCAGTGCCAGATAGGGGTTGCAATCCATGCCAATGATGCGGTTTTCAACGCGACGTGCTTGGGGTGGTGACAGCGGGATACGCAATCCGGTGGTGCGGTTGTCTTCGCCCCACTCCAGATTTATGGGTGCCGAAAGGCCGGCAACAAAGCGGCGGTAAGAATTGACATAAGGTGCGATGAGACAAAAAACCGAGGGCAGATGTTGTTGTTGTCCGGCAATGAAACCGTAGAACAGGTCTGAGGGCTGGCCATCCTGTGTGCTGAAAATATTTTTGCCGGTTTTTGTGTCCACAATGCTTTGGTGAATGTGCATGGCGCTGCCCGGCTCACCCTGCATTGGCTTGGCCATGAAGGTGGCAAAGCAGTCATGCCTCAGGGCCGCTTCATGAATGGTGCGCCTGAAACAGAATACCTGATCGGCGAGAGAAACGGCGTTCCCGTGTTTCAGGTTGATTTCAATCTGGCCGGAGCCGTCTTCCTGAACGATGGCATCAATATCAAAGCCCTGAGCTTTAGCAAAACTCTGAATGTCTTCTGTCACAGGGCCGTATTCATCAAGTACGCTCAACGAATAGACCTGCCGCCTGACGGTTTTGCGATTGGTGCGCCCGGCGCTGGGTTTGATTGGCAAGCCGGAGTCCGTATGAGGCTCTGTCAGGTAAAATTCAAGTTCCGGGGCAACGACCGGCTGCCAGCCTTCACGTTCATAATACGACAGAACACGCTTGAGCACATTGCGTGGTGCCAGACCCACAGGTTCGCCATCAAGATTGCAGACATCGTGGATAATCTGCACGGTGACATCATTTGTCCAGGGACAGGCAACAGTGGTTGTCAGGTCCGGTTTGAGAACCATGTCCGGTTCTGTCCAGCCGTCTTCTCCGCTTCTTTCGGCATAATTGCCGGTAATGGTCTGGTAAAAAACCGAATCAGCCATGAACGTGTCGTCCTGGGGGGCAAACTTTTTGGCCGCTACGGTTTTGCCACGCGTGCCACCGGCAACGTCCGCAAAAACGCAGGAAACCTGATCGATTTTTCGATCTCTTAGCCACTGATGCAAGGGAGCAGGTGCAGACTCCAGCCATTTGGGTGTTTTGGTCATACAGCCTCCTGTTTTAAAAATTCCGCCATCATTGTGGCAATAAGCGGTGATGATAATTCGCCGGAAAGACCATCGTTTTGGCGGGCCATGACTTCTGCCGATAAACTGTCTTTGTACGCATTAAACAGGCCGGCGATAAAGCCTGCGTCAAATTCCGGATGAGCCTGAACTGACAATGCCCTGTTGCCGTAGACAAGCGCTGCATATTTGCAAAAAGATGAGGAGCCGATGACTTCGGCATCCTGTGGTAATTCGATTATCTGATCCTGATGCCAGGCCATCAGATCAACGCCACTTTCAACCCCATCGAACTGGTAACGTTGTTTGCCGACAGACCTGCCGCCGGAAAATTTCTCGACCTTGCCACCAAGAGCCTGGGCCAGGATCTGATGGCCAAAACAGACGCCGATAATTGGAACGCTTTGACCATAGGCGTGGCGGATAAATTCTTCCAGCTGTGCAATCCAGTCGTGGTCTTCGTAAGTAGCATATTTTGAGCCGGTAATAAGCCAGCCATCAGCCGAATTGATGGACGGAGGAAACATGCCTTCAACCACACGAAAGCCTTCAAACTCAAAACCAAAGCCGTCGAGGAAACGCGCAAAAAATGCGTCATATTCGCCGTATTCTTCAACCAGTTCCTCCGGGCACAGGCCCGCTTGCAAAATTCCAATCTTCACAAGCGTCCCACCACGTTGGTTTTGGCACCGTTTTTTATGGCCAGCAGACACAGCCAGTCATGCGCGATGGTGGCAGCGGCAATGGCGGTGATTTCAGCATGATCGTAAGCCGGTGCAACTTCTACAACATCCATGCCAATGAGATTGAGGCTGCCAAGTCCGCGGATGAATTCCAGCGCCTGCCAGCTTGCCAGACCGCCTGCCACCGGCGTTCCTGTGCCCGGGGCAAAGGCTGGATCAAGGCCATCAATATCAAACGAAATATAAACAGGGGCATCGCCCGCGCGTTGTTTGATGATGTCGAGTGCTGCATCCATACCGTTGCGATGCACCCACGGGGCTGTGAGGATTTCAAAACCCATGTCACTGTCATTAAAAGTGCGCAGACCTATCTGGGTTGATTTTGCCACATCAATAATGCCGTCATTGAGCGCACGCGCAAACATCGAGCCATGATCAAGCGAGCTGCCATCATCTTCCCAGGTGTCACAATGGGCATCAAACTGTATCAATGCCACGGGCCCATGCTTTTTTGCGTGCGCTTTCAACAGCGGATAAGCGACGAAATGATCGCCGCCAAATGAAAGCATTTTGGCGCCGCTGGCGAGAATGTGATCGGCATGGGCTTCGATAGCAGCAGGTATGGTTTCAGGATGATGGGGGTCGAGAAAACAATCGCCATAATCGATGACACTTAGTTTTTCAAACGGATCAATGCCGAAGGGAAAGGACTTCAATTCGGCCAGTTGGGCGGAACCGGCGCGGATGGCCCGGGGGCCGAGGCGGCAACCGGGGCGAAAGGTTACAGCACAATCATACGGAATGCCGCTGACAACCACATCAACACCTTGCAACTCGCGGGTATATTTGCGCCGCATAAAACTTAACGCACCACCATAAGTCATTTCCGGCCAGCGGTCGTTGAGGCCCTCGGCTCTGAAGGCCTGATCGCAATCTTTTTTACTCATTCAGGAGGTCTTTCTTGGTTTCATCTGCATGGAGGCGATTACCACACCAATGGCAACAATCACAATGATGATGGTGGCAAGAGCATTGATATCGGGACTGACGCCAAGGCGTACTTTTGAGAAAATAACCATCGGCAATGTTGAAGCGCCGGGACCGGAGACGAAGCTGGCAATGACCAGATCATCCAGTGACAGGGTAAAGGCCAGCAGCCAACCGGAAACCAGTGCCGGTGAAATCATCGGCAGGGTGATATCGAAAAATACCCGTACCGGTTTAGCGCCCAGATCAAGGGCTGCTTCTTCCAGACTTCCATCCATATCAATCAGGCGTGACTGCACCACGATGGCGACATAGGCCATGGAGAAAGTGGTGTGGGCGATGATGATGGTGGTGAGACCGCGCCCGGCGGGCCAGCCAAACGTTGCTTCCATGGAAATGAATAATAACAACAACGACAGGCCGATGATAACATCGGGCATCACCAGAGGTGCGGTTATCATACCGCTCAGCAGATTTTTGCCGACAAATTTACGAAAGCGAACCAGAACGAAAGCTGCCAAAGTCCCCAGTCCCATTGCCAGTGTGGCGCTGATGAAGGCAATCTTGAGGCTGATCCAGGCGGCACCAAGAATTTGCGGGTCGCGCAAAAGCTCACCATACCATTTGGTTGAAAACCCTGACCAGACGGTTACCAGCTTGGATTCATTGAAGCTAAAAATGATCAGCGAGATAATCGGAATGTAAAGGAAGGCAAAACCGAGCACCGTGGCGATGGTTATAAACCACGAGGTTTTTTTCATGACGCTGCCCCCGCGCTGGCGTTCTGGGCATTGCGCAACAACATGATCGGTATGACCAGCAAAATCAGCATAACGACGGCAACGGCAGAAGCCACCGGCCAGTCGCGGTTGGAGAAAAACTCATTCCACAGGACCTTGCCGATCATCAGTGTGTCGGGGCCGCCGAGCAGGGCGGGGATAACGAATTC
Organism: uncultured Hyphomicrobiales bacterium; assembly: GCA_964625235.1. GTDB lineage: Bacteria > Pseudomonadota > Alphaproteobacteria > Rhizobiales > JAJFHR01 > JAJFHR01. The sequence goes on along the minus strand of CAZVAZ010000006.1, from coordinate 22,218 downwards.
ACCGATCACCGGAATAAACACCAGCATTGACCCGGCGATAATGCCGGGAACTGACAGGGGCAGGGTTACTTTGAAGAAAGTTGTCATCGGACGCGCACCAAGATCGGCGGATGCTTCAAGCAGCGAGGGGTCGAGTTTTACCAGATTGGTGAAAAGCGGCAGGATCATAAAGGGCAGGTAAGTGTAGACAATACCGACGTAGACGGCAAAATTTGTCTGCATCATGATAATCGGTTCGGACGTGATGCCCACAGACATCAGGATATTATTGATAATGCCGTTGGTTTTCAAAATGCCAATCCAAGCATAGACCCGCAACAGGAACGATGTCCAGAACGGCAGGATTATCAGCATCAATAGTATATTGCGCCGACGCTCAGAGGTGCGGGCGATGTAATAGGCCATCGGATAGGCAACCAGAAGGGCTATCACTGTTGAGAAAAACGCAACCTTGATTGAGGACCAGTAGGCGGAAATGTAAAGCGTATCTTCAAGCAGGTAGGCATAGTTGGAAAAAAACAGCTTGAATTGCAGCACGCCTTCATCGGTCCAGGTATATAATGGAGAATAAGGTGGCCGGGCGATGATGGCTTCGGAAAACGAGATTTTGGCGACAACGGCAAAGGGGATGAGGAAAAATATAAACAGCCACCAGAACGGCACGGCGATAACCAGGCTGCGGGCGCGAAAGCCCAACCGGTTCAACAGGTGGGCAACGTTCGCTATGAGGGTTGCTGCGTTCATTGCATCAACACCACGCCAGCGGTGTCCTCCCAACTGACATAGACGGTTTCATCCCAGCTGATGTTGTCTTCATCGCGGCGTAGCAGATTTGATTTTGTCACGCGAACAATTATGCCACCGGCAAGCCTGATGCGAAATACCGAGAGGTTGCCCATGTAGGCAATCTCATCGACCTTGCCTTCGACAAAGTTGTATTTGCCTTCCGGTCTGGTGCGTGACAGGGTCATTTTTTCCGGGCGAACGGCAAACCACAGCTTCTGGTTTTCGGTACAGCTGACACCGTGGGCAACGTGGATGTTGCACCCGGCCTGTTCGCTGTGAATGCGCACATAATTTTCAGCATCATCAACCACGTTGCCTTCAAACATGTTCACCGAGCCGATAAAATCAGCAACGAAGCGCGATTGCGGGTATTCGTATATATCATGGGGTTCGCCGACCTGAACAATTTCGCCTGCATCCATCACACCGATGCGGGTTGACAAGGTCATGGCTTCTTCCTGATCGTGGGTGACGACAATGAAGGTAACGCCCAGGCTTTCCTGAATATTGATTAATTCGAATTGAGTTTCCTCGCGCAGCTTTTTGTCCAGTGCGCCCAGAGGTTCGTCCAGAAGCAGCAGCTTTGGCTGCTTGATTAAAGAGCGTGCAAGTGCCACGCGCTGGCGCTGGCCGCCGGAAAGCTGGTCGGGTTTTCGTGTTGCAAAGCCATCCAGTTGCACCAGTTTGAGCATTTCATTAACGCGATCATTGGCTTCTGATTTTGCCATGCCGTCGCGCATCAACCCGTAGGCTACATTTTTTTCGACGCTCATATGCGGAAACAGGGCATAGGACTGAAACATCATATTTGTCGGGCGGTCGTAAGGCGGAACATCGGCGACATCTTGTCCGTCTATTTCAATGCACCCGCTTGTGGGGGTTTCAAAACCGGCCAGCATGCGCAGCAGGGTTGATTTTCCACAGCCCGAGCCACCAAGCAGGCAGAACAATTCCTGGCGATAAATATCGAGCGAGATATTATCGACAGCAGTGAAATCGCCAAACTTTTTGGTCAGGTTGGAGATGCGAATGAACGGTTGCTCATTGGGGTCAAGCCAGGGTTTGGGGTTGGTTGCAACTGGTTGGTTTTCTGCCACGGTGAGTTCCTCATCAAGAGTATCGTGGCCGCCACATCTGCACAGGCAGACATGGCGGTTAGCTGTTTGTGAACAGGCTTACTTGCCGGTTTTTACCTTGGTCCAAAGCCGGGTTATGACGCGGTCAGTACGTTTTTTGTAGACTTTTGCGACCCACAATTTTGCTTTGACTTCGTCAGGCGGGAAAATGCCGGGATCATCTTTGATGTCCTGTTCAACCATCGGCATGGATGCCTTGTTGGCATTGGCATACCAGACATAGTTGGTATTATTTGCGGTGATTTGTGCGTCCATCATGAAGTTGATGTAGGCAAGGGCTTCTTCCTTGTGTTTTGAATCAACGGGGATGGCCATCATATCAAACCACTGCAACGCGCCTTCTTTAGGAATGATATATGAAATTTCCACACCCTTTTTGGCTTCATCGGCACGATCGCGGGCCTGGAAAATATCGCCGGACCAGCCCACAGACACACAGACATCACCATTTGCCAGATCGGAAATATACTGAGATGAGTGGAAATAGCGAACATAGGGGCGAATTTTGGTAACCAGTGCGGCACCTTTTTCGAAATCTTCCTTGTTTGTTGAGCGCGGATCAAGGCCCAGGTAATTCATCGCAGCAGGAATAATGTCTGAAGGTGCATCAAGCAGTGAAATGCCGCAATCTTTTAACTTGGCGGCATTGATAGGGTCGAACACCAGTGCCCAGCTGTCTGTTGGTGCATTGTCGCCAAGACGTTTTGCGACAGCCTTGCTGTTAAAACCAATGCCGGTTGTGCCCCACATATAGATCACCGCATGGGCATTGTCTGGATCATAGATTGCCGCACTTTTCATCAGGCTGGCATCCATGTTTTTCAGGTTTGGCAGTTTGGATTTATCGAGCTTTGAATAAACACCGGCGGCAATCTGGCGCTGCAAAAAGTCTGCACTTGGCACCACAACATCATAACCGGAACTGCCCGCCAGCATTTTTGCCTCGAGCACTTCGTTTGAATCATAAACGTCATAGGTGACTTTTATGCCGGTTTTTTCTTCGAACTTCTTGATGGTGTCTTCGGCAATATAGTCGGACCAGTTATAGATATTTAAAGTTTTTCCGCTGGCAAGTGCCGGTGTTGTGCTTAATGCGGCAAGGACCGCAAGCGATAGTATTTTCTTCATTTGGTTTCCTCCCTTTTAATAAACCCAAGTGGTCTCGAAACAATTGCGAAAAGAATGATGGCAGAATTTTTCCCATTTCGAAATTGCCAATTACGCTACGTCAACTTTCGATAAATGTGATCACATTTTAGTAAAAAGTATCACTTTTCATCTTGATGTCAACCGGTTATTGTCATTTGGAAAGAAGCCTGACTGGAATCTTAAAATGGCGAAACCTCCTCTGGTTTTACCCGAAATTGAAAAATCGGGAAAAATGACCATACAGGAATATGCTTATGTGCGGCTGCGCCATGCGCTGATGGTGGGCAGCATTGCGCCCGGTGTGCCGGTGACCATTCGCGGGCTGGCCGGGGCGATGAAAATCAGCCCGACACCGGTTCGCGAAGCTTTGCGCCGCTTGAGTTCGCAAAATGCCCTGTGTGTTCTGGAAAATCGACGGATTGTTGTGCCGCCAATGACAGCGAAACGTTTCCATGAACTTGTGTCCTTAAGGTGTGCGATTGAAATTCATGCCGCTGAACGTGCCCTGCCGTATATTTCCAACAGTATCATCGACCGGTTGGTGGAGATTGATGCGGTAATGGATGAGGCGGTCACAGCCCAGGATTCTATCACTCTGATTATCCAGAACCAGTTGTTTCATGGCCACATCTACCGTTCGAACCGTGATCAGCTTTCGATGCCGATGATAGAAAGTATCTGGTTGCAGCTTGGACCATTTATGCGAATAGCGCTACGCCATGTGGGGACGTTTTACGGAGTTGATCGGCACAAGGAAATCATTGCTGCTTTGCGCAATCGCAACCTTGGTGATCTGCTCAAGGCCGTTCATGCAGATATTCATGATGGCGTCGGCTGGCTTGATGATGATGCCCTGGAAAAAATTCTCGGGCCGGATGAAACCAAAACCCTATAGGCCCCAGTTCCAGGCATCCGGTATCCAGCGATAGCTGTCTTTTTCGCGGCCAATGTGCCCTACCCCGGGGAAGGGGAAGTGATAGCCGATAACCCTTAAGCGGTCGGTTGCGGCCATATCTGCAATCTTTTTGCGAGTTGTGACAGCCTGGTCCCCATCCATATCAGTGACCGGTTGCCACTGCGGGCGCTGGAGCGATACGACAAAATGGGTAAGCGCATCGCCGGTCACCAGCAAGGTGTCTTTGTCGGATGTTACCAGATATGAAGTATGCCCCGGCGTGTGACCTGAAGTATCCAAAGCCTGGATGCCGGTGATGAATTCTTCGCCGGGTTTAATGAATGTCATGCGGTCTGCGACCGGCTTGAGGTTGCGCTGGGCAGCAAGTGCGAACGAATGAAGCTGCTGGTGTAATCTGGTCAGAATATCATCTGAATTCCAGAAATCATATTCCACCGCATTGATGTAATAATGCGCGTTGGCAAAGCGCGGTGCTTCTTCAAACTCGTCAATCAAACCCCATACATGATCGGGATGGGCATGGGTGATGACCACCGCATCAATATCTTCTGGTGCGATGCCAATGGTTTCGAGAAGATCCGGTAGTTTACCGGCGCTGTTCTGAAAGTTTGGCCCAGAGCCGACATCAAAAAGCACAAGTTTTTCGCCGGTATCAATCAGAGTGAGGTTGGTTTGGGAGGTGTTTGTATCCGTTGGCAGATAATATCGATTTAAAAAGGTGTCGAGCTTTTCTTTCGGCAAATCGCGGGCCAGAAACTGCGCTGGCAGGCTGAGTGTTCCATCACTCAGGCAAGCACATTTAAAATTTCCGATATCGAAGCGATAATAACCCGACGCCTGTTCGCCGATGCCGGATTTGGCCAGCGCCGGTCTGGTATTGATGCCCGCCAACATAAAGGTGCCAGCGGTTGTGGCGGCTGAGCCCGCCAGAAATCGACGGCGATTGATTTGAAAAACTGACGCAGCCATACTCGCAACCCCTCCCAGGAAACATATCACTTTAACACATTCGAATTTTATTATATGATATTTGATCAATAGGTGAAAGGGGATTGTGTCAATGAGGTGTTTTTATCTTTTCTTTGTTTTGATGATGGTTGCAGTTGCACCTGCATCCGTTTCCAGGGCCAGTCAGGCAATTCCCGATCAATACCCGCAATCCCTGCTGTATTCCAAACCGGTTGAATTTATTCCCGGCGTGTTTTCAGCCATCGGGGCGACAGCGCCTCCGGGCTATGAAAATTCCGGCCACAACAATAACCTGTCGTTCATTGTCACCGGTGATGGTGTTATTGTCATCAATGGCAGCGCCAGCTACCTGCTGGCAAAAGCTCTGCATGACGAAATTAAAAAAATCACCGATCAGCCGGTTAAACTGGTTATCAACGAAAACGGTCAGGGTCATGCAATGTTGGGAAATTCCTACTGGATCCAGTTTGGTATTCCCATTCTTGCCCATGTGGATGCAGCGGCAGAGTTTGAAAAACGCGGCTATGACAGTCTTGATCGCATGCAAAATTTCAATAAAGAAAAAGCTGAGGGTACGTTTGTTCAGGGTCCAACTGAGACCATGACTGACATCAAGGTCATCACCATGGGCGACTTTACCATCGAGGTTAGATGGCTCGGGCCGGCTCATTCTCCCGGTGATATAGCGGTGTGGCTGCCCAAACAAAGGCTGGTGATTTCGGGAGATATGGCGTTTCACGAACGCATGTTGCCGATTTTTGAAGATACCATCGTTGCCGACTGGATAGAGAGCTGGAAAAACTTTGAAGCGCTGGGCGCACTCTACGTTATCCCCGGTCATGGCCATCCGACAAATATGGCTCAGGTGCGGCGCTATACACTGGATTACCTGTTATATCTGCGCAAGAAAATCGGCAAACTGATCGAAGATGGCGGCACTCTCCAGGAGGCTTACGAAATTGATCAAACACCTTATTCGAAGCTGGATACCTTTAAAGAACTGGCCAAACGCAATGCGGGCCGGGTGTTCGAGCAGATGGAATTTGAATAATCACGATACAAGCGATACTCTTTCGTTCTTTCGAAGGTGAGTATTTCCACCATGACAGTGTCCAGCGCGTTTAAAACCGATAATCACGGCTGGGCGGAACTTATGGAAAAGCGCCAGGGCCAGCCGCCTTTGAGCGGAAACCACCGTGCTCCATGGGTTGTTGTGGGTGCCGGGGTTACCGGGCTGGCATGCGCACGCAGGCTGGCAGAGCTCCACCCCAACGATGAAATACTGTTGCTGGAGGCACGTCTGGTCGGGCAGGGTGCATCAGGGCGCAACTCGGGCTTTGCTGTTGGCGTCAGTCATTTCACAGGTGGTTATAAACACCACCAGATTGAAAATTATCGCCGGGTAAACCGCATTAATCAAAACGGTCTTGATCTGTTGCAGGCGCAAGTGGACGCGCATGATATCGGATGTCAGTGGCAGGCAAGCGGTTTTCACCATACAGCTGCAGACAAGCGTTCATTGCGTGAATGCGCCGAATTCATTCGCTATCTCGAAGCAATGGAAATTGTCCATACACCACTGGATGCCCAGGCATTAAAACAACGTTTGGGCACAGACCTTTATCAGCGCGGCGTTCATGTGCCCAATGGTGTTTTGTTGCAGCCGGCAGCTCTGGTGCGCGGTCTTGCCGATAGTCTGCCCGCCAATGTGCGACTGCATGAACACAGTGCGGTGCTGAAGATTGATAATAGCGCGCTGCTCACAGTGCAGCTTGAAGATGGCGAGGTCAAAACAGACCGGCTCATTCTGGCTGTCAATTATGAAGCCGGTAAACTGGGCTCTTTGCAACGTTACATAATTGGCAGCACCTTATCTGGCAGCATGACGCGGGTTTTGAGTTCAGAAGAAATGGCCAGCCTCGGGGATTTGGGCGAATGGGGGGTTTTGTCCCTTCATGGCGGCGGGGCGACGGTGCGGTTGACCGCGGATCGTCGTTTGTGTGTACGAAATACGGCTGAGTATAATGGTGCCGCCTTGTTGTCCGGGCGGCAATTGGCGCAGCGCCAGTCAGTTCATCGATTGAGTTTTAACCGGCGGTTTCCGCAACTGGCTCATGTCGATTTCGAGTATGCCTGGTCGGGTGTCGAGGGGATAAGCCGAAATGGCACTAATTTTTTCGGGCGTCAGGGTGATAATATCTATCTGGCCGGAGGCTATAATGGTTCGGGTCTCAGTCGGGGAACAACTTTTGGTGCCTGCCTGGCTGAATATGCCAGTGGTGAAAAATCTTCAATGATAAATGATTGTCTGGCATCGGTGCCGGCAAAGTGGATGCCGCCGCGTCCCTTCCTTGATATTGGCGCGTTTGCAACGGTTCGATTACGCTTTTTGGGGGTTGGGTGCGATCACTGATAGCCTCTGAACATCAGCCAGGCCTCGCGCATGCTGCCGGTCATAAGCCAGCGCAATCCAAAACTCGCACCGATAAAAATTGAGGCAAGCGCTATGGGAGGCGACAAAGATAAAGTCGAGATGCCGGAAATACCCTGACCGACAGTGCAGCCAAGTGCGGTGATGCCACCAGCTCCCATGGCAGCAGAGCCGAGCAATTGTCGACGCATCTCGCGCATGTCATCAAAACCTTCCCAGCGCCATTCATCGCGCAGTACAGCTACAATTGCAGCGCCACTAATGGTGCCGAGCACAACGGAAATGCTAAAGGTGATACTGGCACCGGTGAATGTTGCCATCCATATAATGGTATCGCCCAGCGGCAATACATAGGTGAGGGATTGTACCCGCACCGGATCAAACGGGTCTGCACCTATGGTGCCGGTGGCAAAAAAACCGGTTGCAACCGCTCCGCCAATTAAAATACCTGCAGCAATATCGCGGCGGCTGTTGCGAAAATCCCTGTCTTTGAAACAATAGTAAAAAATTGCCCCGGCGATGATAACACCAACGGGTAACCACAGACTGCTGACCGGTATGCTGGTTAGATAAGACAGAAGATGGGGCAGGCCCTGGCCGCCCAGTTCTGTAACGTCGATGGCTATTGCATCGACCGTATTGACCTTGATAATGGAGGTAATGCCGCGGGCGGTCATATAACCTGAAAGGGCAAGAATTATGAAGCTGCAAAAAGCCCTGAGATCGCCGCCCGCCATGCGCACCAAAACGCCGTAGCCACAAGTGCCGACCATGGACATTCCAAGCCCGAACAGCAACCCGCCGGCAATGGCACCGGCGAGACCAAACTGAGTGTTGAGATAGAAAGCCTCGTCAATGCGCGCTACACCAAAATGCTGCATTAACTGAACACTTATCATGGCAACGGCTATGGCCAGTGCCCAGGCTTTTATTCGAAGGGTTTTGCCCGCCAATACATAATCTTCAACCGCACCGAACGTGCAAAAGCGGGCAGCCCTGGCGGTCGCCCCCATAACCAATCCGAGGCTCAATCCGATGAGGATTAACAGGGTGGATGTAGACAGGGCATCCATCGAACCTGATCACTCGTTACAAACAGCGGTGTCTTTACAATACAGATCGTAAAGCACACCAATGACCTGGCGCGCCTCATCGCTGGCCAGGGAATAATAAATTGTTTTACCTTCGCGCCTTGCCACCACCAGGCGATCGGCGCGCAATCGGGCGAGTTGCTGTGAAACTGTCGGCTGGCGCAATTCCAGAAAAGCCTCCAGTTCGCCAACGGACTTTTCGCCTTCGGACAGCATACACAGGATGATCAACCGGGCCTCGTGAGCCAGACCTCTCAAAAGATCACAGGCCTGCTGGGCACTTTTAGCCATTGTGGCATATTCATCAGCATCCAGCTTGAGGGCTATTTCAGTCATAGATCAACTCTTCTCCAATTATGCGATTGTCGATTTGGCTACGTGCCAGGTAAAGGTTTTTAGTTTCAAGCATGCCCGACTTTTTGTCGGCGGGCAGCTTTTCAAGCAATTTCTGTAACAGGCCCCAGAAGAAATCTTCGCTGGCATACCCCAGGATGCGACCAATTTCCTTACCATCATCCACCAGAACAAAGGTAGGGGTGAAGACCAGGCCGGTAAGAAAACCTATATCATCCGGCAGGGGGTCGGAAATGTCGATACGCCGCAAAGGTGCCCTTTTTCCTTCTGCGGTTTTGCCATAGATCACACCAACATCCTCATTCCAGGCTTTGCAATATTCGCAAAATTCCTGCTCAACCATGATCAGGCTGGCAGCGTTGGCCCGGCTCAATGAGCCAGCAGCGACAAGAATGAGCAATAAGATCATGAGCCGTTGCATTATATCCGTTCCCGGGTTGCTGTTCATATCAGTTACCATGAATGTATAGTCCAGACACAGGGAAATGAACAGGTGAATTTTGAACCTGGCAACAACGACATCAATATAATGCTGTGCTTTTTTAACCCGGGTCTGCGCCCGGATCCGGCAGGATTAACCAGGAAAACTCCATGAAAGACGCGGGTTTTACCCTATTTATTCAAATATTCGTATATGACTATTGATTTTATGGGTTGTCTCTGTCAAAGTGACATTGCTTCATCGGGGAATTCGGAAAAGCCTGCCGAATAAGGGAAGAGCGAGAAGCGAAAAAAACAGGCGGTTGAGAAAATCAGGGGAGGATATCGCAATGAAATATGCCAAAAAAATTGCTGCGACCTGTGGTGTGGTGGCAATTGTCTGGTCGGCAGGTGTTGCGATTGCCGGTGTCACCAAGCCCGGCGATGTCAAATTCGACGATACTAAAGTAACGGCAGCCCTTACGACCGAGGCCGGGGATGTGGCGAAAGGCAAGCAGTTGTTTGCCAATCGTAAAAGGGGAAATTGTCTCGCCTGCCATGTTAACAAGGATTTGGCTGACCAGCCGTTTCACGGCGAAATCGGGCCACCTCTTGATGGCGTTGCCGATCGTTATTCGGCACCTGAATTGCGCGGCATACTGATTAACGCCAAAATTGCCCTGAGTGATGAGACGATTATGCCGGGTTTTTACCAGACAACGGCCGGGGCGCGTGTTGCCAAAAAGTTCAAGGGTAAGACTATTCTTTCTGCCCAGCAGATTGAAGATATTCTTGCCTACCTGCAAACCCTCAAAGAGTGAGGAGGTTTAATATGAAATCATTAAATAGAAGAGAGGCGCTGGTTTTTGGCGCTGCGGCGGGCGGTGTTTTGCTGATGACACCATCGGGCGCGTTCGCCAGTGTGGATGATGCCGCATCGGTGGCGAAAAAATTTACCGGTGGCAAGTCGGTCATGGAGAGTAAAATGATTACTCTTGATATGCCCGAGATTGCTGAAAACGGTAATACGGTGCCGTTGGCTATAAGCGTTGAGAGCCCGATGACACCTGATAGTTACGTCAAGCGCGTGATTATCATTTCTGAGGGCAATCCCCGGCCGGAAGTGGCGACGTTCAATTTTTCACCACGTAGCGGTGTTGCCGACGCTTCCACACGGATGCGGCTGGCCAAGACGCAGAATGTAATTGCAATTGCAGAGTTGTCAGATGGCTCATTACATATGACCAAGCGTCAGGTTAAAGTGACCATCGGCGGTTGCGGCGGCTGATTTAAATTGAGGAGACAGATAAATGGCTAAATCCAAGCCGCGCGTGAAAGCGCCAAAGAAAGCAACAAAAGGTGATATCCTCACCATTAAAACCCTGATTTCACACAAGATGGAAACAGGTCTGCGCAAGGATAAGAAAACCGGTGAACTTATTCCCCGGCGTATTATCAATAAGTTCGTCGCCCAGTTTAACGGAGAAGATATTTTCTCTGTCAATCTGGAGCCGTCGATTTCGGCCAATCCCTATTTTCAGTTCAAAATGAAAGCTGAAGAAAGTGGAGAATTCGCATTTATTTGGACCGATGACAGTGGTGATACCCATACAAAAAAATCAAAGTTGAAAGTCAGCTGACTGGTTCAATTGAGCCGGATCACGACCATCGACGCTAGGGAGGAAAATCGATGAGGGGATTAATCAAGATAGCTGTGGTTTCAGCACTTGCTATGGGGGGGCTTGCCGGTCTCGGTCCGTTAACGGCCGGTGAGGATTTACCCGAAGGGGTAACGGCGATAACAGCAAAACCGGGAAAGGACAGCCCGCTCGAGGAAATTCTTTCCGGCTGGGGCTCAAGGTCAAAATCAACCCGGCAGCTTCAGCAGGATGACTTTGATAATCCAGGATTTCTCTGGGTCGACAAGGGCGAAGACCTCTGGAACAAGGTTGATGGCAAGGCAGGAAAATCCTGTGCTGCGTGCCATGATGACGCTTCTGTTTCGATGAAGGGTGTTGGTGCGGCCATGCCCAAGTGGGATGCCAAACTGGGCAAGCCCTTGACGCTTGAGCAACGCATAAATGTTTGCCGTAAGGACAATATGGAAGCCAAGCCGTGGAAGTGGGAATCAGATCAAATGCTTTCCATGACCAGTTATGTGAAAAACCAGTCACGCGGCATGCCGGTGAATGTTCAGGCTGACGGTCCGATGGAGCCATGGGTCAAACGCGGAAAAGAACTCTATTATACCCGTGTGGGACAGCTCGATTTGTCATGCGCCAACTGTCATCAGGGCAATTATGGCAAATACATTCGTGCCGATTTCCTCTCTCAGGGGCAATCAAACGGCTTCCCGACATACCGGTTGAAATGGCAGAAGGTTGGCTCTTTGCATCGTCGATTTAAAGGGTGCATGAAGAACATTCGCGCCGTTCCTTACAAAGTCGGATCTGACGAGTTTGTTGCCATGGAAATTTATCTCGCTCAGCGTGGCAAGGGTCTGCAGGTTGAAAGCCCGTCCGTACGCAACTAAATACTCGCGACCGGCGATACCTGAGTACATTAAATACGGTCAGGATGGCGACATTCTGGCCGTAACTATATAATGTCCACATACGTATTGAAGTTATTCAATAATTAATTGCAGGAATAGCGAACGATGATTTCTCGCAGGGAATTTATGCAAGCTGTGACGGCTGCTTCGGTAATCTATGGTGGAGATGCCGCCTGGACCCGCCTGGCAGCCCAGCAGAAAATGACACAGTCGGATTTGCTGTCTTTCAAGCCTTACGGCAATGTGACAATCGCTCATCTCACCGACATCCACGCCCAGATCAAGCCGATATGGTTTCGTGAACCGTCAATCAATCTGGGTGTTGGTGAAGCAGAAGGAAAGCCGCCCCACGTCACCGGCGACGATTTTCTCAAATTATACGACCTCAAGGCCGGTTCACCTGAGGCCTATGCCCTGTCATCTACCGCCTTTGTCGCGCTCGCCAATCAGTATGGCCGCATGGGCGGCATAGATCGCATCGCCACGGTGTTGAAGCAGATACGCAGCGAGCGCCCGGGCAACACACTGTTCCTGGATGGCGGCGACACCTGGCACGGCAGCTACACAGCACTGCAGACCAGGGGTGCCGACATGGTTGAAGTCATGAACCTGCTTAAACCGGATGCCATGACCGGGCATTGGGAATTTACGTTGGGGGAGGCGCGCGTCAAAGAGCTGGTTGATGAATTGCCGTTTGCATTCCTTGGTGCAAATATTTTTGATAATGAATGGGAAGAGCCGGCCTTTGAGCCTTATAAAATGTTTGAACGTGGCGGTGTGCAGATAGATGTTATCGGCCAGGCGTTCCCCTATACGCCTATCGCCAATCCGCGCTGGATGTTTCCCAACTGGTCGTTTGGCATCCGCGAAGAAGAAATTAAAAAGCAGGTTCAGATCGTGCGCGAAGCCGGTGCGGAACTTGTTATTCTGCTGTCTCACAACGGCTTTGATGTTGACCGAAAAATGGCAGGCCGGGTGCAGGGCATCGACGTCATTTTGGCAGGTCACACTCATGATGCACTGCCAGAGCCTCTGAAAATAGGCAAAACGCTAATTGTTGCCACCGGCTCCAACGGCAAATTTATCTCCCGCCTTGATCTTGATGTGCGCAATGGCGCTGTGCAGGGCTATTCTTACAGATTAATCCCGATATTTTCCGATGTCATTGAGGCCGATGCTGAAATGGCAGCAACAGTTGACAAGGTGCGCGCACCTTATGAAAAAGAGCTTGCCCGTGTGGTTGGGCGCACCGACAGCCTGTTATATCGCCGCGGTAATTTTAATGGCACCATTGATGATCTGATCTGTCAGGCGCTGATAGAACAGCGCGATGCTGAAATTTCGCTCTCACCCGGCTTCAGGTGGGGACCAAGCCTTTTGCCCGGTCAGGAGATTACAGTTGAGGACATGCACAATGTCTGTGCCATGACGTATCCTGCGGTTTATCGCAATAAAATGACCGGCCAATTCCTCAAGGAAATTCTGGAAGATGTCGCCGATAATCTTTTTAATCCCGATCCTTATTACCAGCAAGGTGGTGATATGGTTCGTGTTGGCGGCATGGGTTATACGATTGATCACAAAAAGCCAATTGGCCAGCGCATTTCAAATATGACTTATCTGAAAGACGGCACACCTATTGACCCTGCCCGCGAATATGTTGTTGCCGGTTGGGCAAGCATTAATGAGGCCACCGAAGGCCCGGCCATCTGGGACGTCATTGAGGCACATCTCAAACAGCATTCACCGGTTCGGGTGTCTCCAAATGATGCCGTTAAAGTGATTGGCATTTAGGGCGGGTTTTCCCCTTGATATATTCATATAACTGAATATAATAGACTGATCCTGGGAGGAATACGATGGCGCGCGCGCAGAAGAAAACCAATATTTCCCGGCGCGGATTCTTATCCAGCGCTGCTGCAGGAGGTGCGGCACTGGCTGCCGGTGCAAATCCGCTGCAAGCTGCAAACCCTGAAAACATGGCACCGAATGTACCTGACTGGTCGAGATATCTGGGCGCGGGCGTTGTTGACCAGCCTTATGGCATGCCATCCGAATTTGAAAAACAGGTTATACGGCGCAATGTTCCCTGGCTCACCGCTTCGACGGAGAGTTCAGTCAGCTTTACGCCGATACATGAACTTGATGGTATCATTACGCCCAATGGTCTTTGTTTTGAACGCCACCACGCCGGTGTTGCCATAATAGACCCGTCTGATCATCGTTTGATGATCAATGGTCTGGTTGACAAGCCTATGATGTTCACCATGGAAGACCTCAAGCGCTTTCCCCGGGTCAACAAGGTGTTCTTCCTTGAATGCGCTGCCAACTCCGGCATGGAGTGGCGCGGAGCTCAGTTAAACGGCTGCCAGTTCACGCAAGGCATGGTCCACTGTGTGGAATATACCGGTGTGCCACTCAAATATATTCTCGATGAAGCCGGTGTTAAAACCAATGCGAAATGGCTGATGCCAGAAGGTGCTGATGCGGCGGCCATGAACCGGTCGCTGCCGCTTGAAAAGGCGCTGGATGACTGTCTGGTGGCCTTCAAGATGAACGGCGAAGCGCTGCGCCCCGAACAGGGGTACCCGCTACGGCTGGTTGTGCCGGGCTGGGAAGGTAATCTGTGGATCAAATGGTTGCGCCGCATAGAAGTTGGCGATATGCCGTGGCAGGCGCGTGAAGAAACTTCAAAATATACAGATTTGATGGAGGATGGGACATCGCGCCGTTTTACCTGGGTCATGGATGCGAAATCCGTCATCACCAGTCCCTCTCCCCAGATGCCAATCACTCATAAAAAAGGCCACACGGTAATTTCCGGTATTGCCTGGTCTGGCCGTGGCTTGATTGACTATGTTGATATTACGCTGGATGGCGGTAAAAACTGGCGTCGGGCGCGTATTGACGGGCTGAGGCTGCCAAAAGCCCTGCATCGGTTCTATTACGAATTTGACTGGGATGGCTCACCCTTGTTGTTGCAATCTCGCGCCGTTGATGAAACCGGATATGTGCAGCCCACCAAAGAAGAGTTGCGCACAGTTCGTGGAACCAATTCCGTTTATCACAATAATGGCATACAGACCTGGCATGTTCAGGAAAACGGGCAGGTTGAAAATGTTGAAGTTTCTTAAACCTGCACTCATCGTTCTTGGGTTTGCTCTTCTCGCCAGCACGCCTGCTGTTGCACAGAAACTGGGTATTGGCCGCGAAGCAACACCAGTTGAAATCAAGGGCTGGGACATAGATGTGCGCCCCGATGGCCAGGGCCTGCCGGAAGGAAAAGGCACGGTTACACAAGGTGAAGAGCTGTTTCAGGAAAAATGTTCTGTTTGCCACGGAGAATTTGGCGAAGGTGTTGACCGCTGGCCGGTGTTGGCCGGGGGACAGGATTCGCTTGTATCAGATCGACCGTTAAAGACTATCGGCTCTTATTGGCCCTATCTTTCAACAGCTTACGATTATATTTTCCGCGCCATGCCTTTTGGCGATGCGCAATCTTTAAGCCCTGATGAGGTCTATGGGCTGCTGGCCTATATTCTTAATATGAATGATCTGGTCGACGAAGATTTTGAATTGTCAAAATCTAACTTTCTGTCGGTGCGCCTGCCCAACGAGAAGAATTTCATTGACGATCCCCGACCTGATACGCCAACGTTGAAGCAGAAAAATCCCTGCATGAAAAATTGCAAGGCGACAGTTAAGATAACAAACCGAGCGAGTATTGTTAATGTCACACCTGAAGGAGACGAAAAATCCTCTGAAACGGCGCAATAAAACAGGGCTCGTTAAAGACACTCTCGGGTCAAATCGGCGGCGGTTTCTGCAGGGACTAACAGCAACAGGCGGTCTTTTGATACTGCCGACGCCGGGTATTACCCAAGGCGCCAAGCCAAAGCTTGTGGTTATCGGCGGCGGCACTGGCGGCGGTGCATTTGTTCGCGCCATACAGGCGCAAGCGTCCGGAATATTTGAAATAATTGTTGTAACCGAGCAAAGGCTCTACACTGCACCATTTGTTCTAAATGGTCTCCCCCAGCAAAAATCAGGCCCGTGCACCACTGCGGCCATAGACCTTGTCAAAGCCTTTGAACGCCGCGGTGCAAAAGTTGTGGTTGGCCGGGTTGAAAGTATAGATCCCGATAAAAAAACCATAAAGCTTGCCGGTAATGCTGCTGCCCTGTCTTATGATGCATTGGTTGCAGCGCCTGGTGTTGGCTTGAAATGGGAGGCTTTTGGCCTTGAGGGAACACCGGATTCTGCTGCAATCTGGACATCCCAGGCCAGTTGTCAAAACCTTCTCACTCTGTTGCAGAATGTGCCTGCGGGGGGATTGTTTGCTCTGGTGGCACCGGCGGGGCACAATCGCTGCCCACCGGCGATTTATGAGCGTGCCTGCCGGGCGGCGCGCTGGTTCAAGGATTTTAATAAATCAGCAAAAATTCTGATTATTGATGAAAAAGATGAATACCCGATGCAGGCAATGTTTGAAGACGCCTACGTTGATTATTATGAAGATATGATTGAATGGATCCCGCGCGATTTTCATGGCGGTGTACAATCAATCGATCTGAAAACCGGCAAGATACAGACTGATCCTGATCTGTTTGAACCTGACGTGATTAATGTCATCCCGCCGCAAAAAGCTCCCGATTTCCTCACCTCTATCGGCATGGCCGCTCCGGATGGCTATTGCCTGATACGCACGCCCTCGATGCAATCGACCATATCTGATGATATCTATGTAATCGGTGATGCGGCAGCTGCCGACGAATTGTCAAAATCCGCTTCATCAGCAGTGGTGGAAGCAAGGCTGGCGGCGGTGGATATTATCACCAGATTTTCAAAAACACCGCCAAGTGACAAGGTTGTTATTTCAGACAATTGCTGGACGATGATAGCCCCTGGTGACGCGATCTCCCTGGGTGGCGATTACAGCCCAACAGGCACCAAGTTTGATGCGGACGAGCGCTTCATGAGCACTGTTGAGGATGACGCGGAAAAAAGAAAAGAGAATGCAAAAATTGCAGAAAAATGGTCGCAAACGTTGCTGCAATCCCTGTATAGCGGTTGAGCTTAACCGTGTTGCGTCCACGCACGGTTGAGATAGCGGGCTGAGCCAAGCCGGGTGAAATTGAGATGGCTAACGGCCCCGCTTTTATTGGTTGATGATATGGTGTGCTCTGTCGATTGTTCTGCAGTCGGATTTTCACGGCCACGCAATCCTTCAAACAATATGCGGCCATCAACTTCTTCACTTATATCGCAGCCAAACAACTTCAGGATTGTCGGGGTAATATCTATGTTTCCGGCTGGCAGATCAATTATTCGGCCCTCGCCAAAGCAGGCACCAGACAGGGCAAGAAAATTGTGCAGCTCGTAACGCGAAAGCCCGCCGTGACAGCCGCCGCCAATGGGGTAGCCCGCATCGTGCAGGGTTTCACCACCAATCCCCCAGGTATTTTCATCATCACCATGATGACAGGCAATGCTGATGTCGGGTGCACGCGAATGGGCGATGCCGACATCTTCATGTTTCAATGTTCCAGCGATGCCTTCACGGGTAAAAATCGGTCCGCACCAATTTTCGTGTTGCAGCCAGATTACAAGTTGTTCCAGCAGCTTTGCATCAGGCCGGGTGAGCCAGATGCCCCCGGCATTGTCGATAATTGCCACACCCTGGCTGTCTTTTTGCGGAGCAGCATCAATGTTAAATCCCGCAGCCTTAAATCTGGCGGCGATATCGAGCGGCTTACCTTTGAGGCTGATCTGGCCGTGATCGGACAGGGTGATAATCTGCAGGTGGCCGGAATCTATCTGCTGTTTTTGCCGCTCAAGTATACGGCCAAATTCCTCATCTACATGGCGAATGGCCGACAACGCTCCGGCTGAGCCGATACCGATATGATGAAAGCTCTCATCGGGCTCACTCAACCACAGTAACATGACATCAGGTTTGATGTGCTTTTCGATGTAATCGAGATAGCAGTCTACCCCGTAACTTACCCACTTCAGGGCGGGCAGCTGATACTCCGGTATCGGGCCAATGGTTTTTATTATGTTTTTGACAATTCCTTCAGGGTTGGCTGCATCAGGCCGATGTAAGGACAGGCGGAAGTTGCCGGTTAATTCAGCATCATGATTGATAAGCCGGGCACCACCGGGTGTTCCGGTGGAAATGGTGGCAAAGGATTTTCCAAGCTGCGCCAGTCTTTGGCTCAATGTGAGCTTGTGAAGCAGGTTTCCGCCCACGCGTGCAAAGGCTGCTTTAAGTTCATCTTCGTCGCCGGTATTGAAGATTTTTCCCGGGCATGCTGCGGGTTCCATGAATTTATTGGCGACAAGGCCATGTGCACCTGGATAACACCCGGTGATGACGGCGGATTGATTGACGCGGGTTTCAGTGGGGAAGGTGGAATGACTGTTGGTATATCTGACACCGTGTCTGGCAAATTCCGTCAGGTTTGGCATTAGCTCCGGTGTGACGAACTCCGGTCGCAAAGCATCGAAAACTACAATTAGAACGCGTATATTTTCAGAGCCTGGCATGCATAATACGCCCGATTGTGTTCATCAAAATTTGCGCAGCCAAGATGGCCGTAGTGCCGGTGTGATCATAATCAGGGGCGACTTCAACCAGATCAATGCCAACGATGGTGCCTTGCGTGGCCAGACCGGCGAGGAGTTCCAATATCTCGTAATAGAGAAACCCGCCATGGCTGGGGGTGCCGGTGCCCGGTGCTATGGAGGGATCAAAGCCGTCAATATCTATGGTGATATAAAAGCGAACATCGGATGGTATCCGGGCCAGCACCTGCTCGACGCCAAGTTTTCGAAACTGGCGCACGGACATGATGTCCGAGCCCATGGCCCGGGCATCCTCATAGCCCTGTCTGGCGGTAGAGGACACATTGCGAATGCCAATCTGGCTTAAGCCCGTCACATAGTCTTTTTCAGCTGCCCGGCGCATGGGATTGCCGTGGCCAAAGCGCACACCGTGGCGTTCGTCAACGAAATCGAGATGGGCGTCAATCTGCACCAGATGAACCGGCTCCTGGCCCTCAAAGGCATTTATGCAGGGGATGTTGATGGAGTGATCACCGCCCAGAACAATCGGCAGTGCACCGGCTTTAAGGATTTGCCTGACACCATATTCGATATTTGCATGGCTTTTGACGGTATCAGTGTGGACAATGTCAGCGTCGCCGATATCGACAATTCTGACTTTGTCGGCAGGCAGGTAGGTAACATCATCTTCGTGGTCATAGGCACCACCATGGCCGAAAGAAAACAGGGTTGAGGCTTCGCGGATGGCACGGGGACCAAATCGAGCGCCCGCGCGCCACTGGGTACCAAAATCATAGGGTGCGCCTAAAATGGCGACGTCTGCATCAATAGATTTCCAGTCCTGTACATAAGGGTTTTTGCCAAAGGTGGCGATGCCGACAAAGGGTAAATCCAGCCTGCCCTGTTCGTATTCTGCTTTGTCCATACTCTACTCCTTTTAGGTCTCTAAGTGCGATGCTACCTGCATTATTGTTATTTACAAACACCTCTTGTAGATTAGCGCCATTATGAAATTTGAAAATTCAGAAGTAGAAGCTGTTTTCGACGCTTGTGACAAAGAGGTGCGCGAAAAACTACTTGATTTGCGCCAAATGATTTTTGCAACAGCGGCTGAAACCAAAGGCGTTGGCAGGCTTGAAGAAACTCTCAAATGGGGGCAGCCAAGCTATCTGACATCCGGCCCAAAAAGCGGCAGCACCATTCGCATCGACCGGATTAAATCCACCCCGGGAAAATATGCGATGTATTTTCACTGTCAAACGACGCTGGTCGAGACTTTTCGCGAAATTTACCCGGCTGTGCTGACTTACGAAGGTAATCGGGCGATTGTGTTCGATGTAAATCAGAAAGTTGCCGAAGAGCCATTACAACACTGCATCGCACTGGCGTTGACATATCATCTCAATAAGATCAAAAAATAATCCATGACACTTACACTTCACCCGCAACACACCAGTCTGGATGACCTCGCACAGATTTACTGGCACGAAGAAGCGGCAGTATTGGCGCGTGAGGCACGGCCAGGGGTCGACGCGGCAGCTGCGCGCATTGCAGCAGCAGTGGCGGGAGAGGCGGCTGTCTACGGGGTCAACACCGGCTTTGGCAAGCTGGCAAATGTCAAAATAGCCAGAGAAGATACATCAGCGCTGCAACGCAACCTGATTTTATCTCATTGCTGTGGTGTGGGTGATGCAGTTGAACGCCGTATTGTTCGTTTGATGATGGCGCTCAAATTATTGTCGCTGGGGCGCGGTGCATCGGGCGTGCGCTGGCAGTTGATTGCTCTGCTCGAGGATATGTTGGCCACGGGTGTCACTCCGGTGATACCGGCGCAGGGCTCGGTGGGTGCCTCAGGTGATCTCGCACCGCTGGCCCATATGGCGGCTGTCATGATTGGCGAGGGGCGGGCTGAATTTAGCGGTGAGATTATGCCGGGCGCAAAGGCGCTGAAAAAAGCCGGATTGAAACCGGTTGAACTTGGTGCCAAAGAAGGTCTCGCGCTCATTAACGGAACCCAGTTTTCCTGTGCTTATGCCCTTGGCGGGTTGTTTTCAGCCTGGCGCAATGCGTGTTCGTCTTTGGTAACGAGTGCTTTGTCCACGGATGCAATCATGGGGTCAACGCAACCGTTGCAGCCTGAAATACATACATTGCGTGGCCATCAGGGGCAGATTGATGCTGCTCAAACCATGCGGGAATATATGGCGGGTTCGCAAATTCGCGAAAGCCATCGCGATGGTGATGCCCGCGTGCAAGACCCCTATTGTATTCGATGCCAGCCACAAGTGACGGGGGCGGCCATGGATTTGCTGCGTCAGGTGGCGTGCACTTTAGAGATAGAAGCCAATGCAGCCACTGACAATCCTCTGGTGTTGAGTGAGGCCAACATGATTGTATCAGGGGGCAATTTTCATGGCGAACCCGTAGCCTTTGCCGCTGATATTATAGCACTTGCCATTGCCGAAATCGGCTCCATCGCCCAGCGGCGCGTAGCCCTGATGGTGGATCCGACCCTGTCTTTTGATCTGCCGCCGTTCCTGACGCCGGAGCCGGGTCTGAACTCGGGCTTTATGATTGCCGAAGTGACCACGGCAGCTTTGATGAGTGAAAACAAGCATCTTGCCAATCCGTGTTCAACCGACAGCACACCCACATCGGCCAACCAGGAGGACCATGTTTCCATGGCCGCTCACGCTGCCCGGCGACTGGTGGTTATGAACGATAATCTTGGGCGTATTTTAGGTGTTGAGTTATTGTGTGCAGCCCAGGGGATTGAAATGCGGGCACCGCTGGTAACCAGTGCAGCTTTAAGCCATGTTGTGAACAATCTGCGCGATAAAATTCCGGCATTGAAACAGGACCGCTATCTTGCAGATGATATTGAAATCGCTGGAAAAATCGTAATAAGCGGCGATCTTTTGCGCTATACTGGTATGGCCAGCCCGGTTTTAAAGTAACCATCACCATAAAATTGAAGGTTCAGGCAACAATTTCCATCGCGCTCAGCCTACCTGATTTTCACAATCAATATTTTGACCTGAATCAAAACCGGTCGGGAAATCCTGTGCTAGATTCTCTCGGGCTTATGGGGAAATTCAACTGTCTTTAACACTAACACCGGCGATAAATTGCACGCCAGGCTGGAGGCCGGTTTCATATGAAACAGCCACAAGAAACTGATCCCGGGGATCCATTGGACTTGATGCTCATCGAACATGGTCAACATCAGGATTTATGTGATCTACTCGAGGAAATAGCGGACAGCCTGCCCAATCATGTTGATTGCAAGAAGGCGCGCCAGGCGGCCAATGCCTTGAAATTTGATCTGCCGCTGCATCATCGTATTGAAGAAGATGCCTTTTTTCCGCTGTTGGTGAAATATGCGGAGGATGAGGACAATGTTGGCGAAATCGTTGCGCGCCTTAATGATGAGCATGTGGTTGATGAAAGTTTTGCCGAAGAACTGATAGAGGTTCTTGAAAGACTGGCGCGGGGAAAATCACTCGAAGATGCCAACATGTTTGGTTATATGCTGCGCGGGTTTTTTGAGAACTATCGCCGCCACATCATGTGGGAAAACAGTGTAGTTCTGCCACTGGCACGCCGCCGGTTTCCCGCTGATGGACTGCGCCAACTGGCATTGCTTATTGCCGAGTTGCAGGCTGGGGCCATTAAACAGGATGTCGAGACGTCTGCCTGTAATGGTGAATGCGAAGACTGCAATAAATAATACATTTGTTTTTGATGTGATTTATTAAAAACCTTAGCCAAAAGTCCTGAAGCCAGCCCTCTCCCCCGGCCCAACCACCCGATAAGGTACCCTGAGGGGTGGTTGGGCCGGGGGA
>CAZVAZ010000005.1:0-36112 GCA_964625235.1 uncultured Hyphomicrobiales bacterium | reverse complement strand
AGGGTCAACTGACCTGATTCCCATAGTTTCCAAGGGTTTGCGAGGAATAGGCAAGCGAGTTCGAACAAATCATCAAAGCTATGCGCTGGCTTAACCCCAATTTGCTGTTTTTCGACTAAAATCAGCTTATCAGTTTCCAGTTTTGAAAGGCGTTTTTCGTAAGCGGCAATGACACGCGGGTTTTCAGTTTCCACGATACGATCCAGCAGGTTTTCGATTTTCTTGTCCACTTGGACCGCTTCACGCTTTAGACCGTGCAACAGGGTTTCAGCCTGCGCCATGCGTTGCGTCCAAACATCTTTGAACATTGCCTTTACCAAGGCATACAGGCCCTCAGAGGGCTGCAATGAACGCACGACCTCAGCAAAGTCACCTTCCAGCACATTCCGGCGGATAGATTTGCGATAGCTGACACAGCCTTTGGTCGGGCAGAGATAATATGGATGCTTCTTTTTGGTCTTGCTGGTTGACCAGCAGGCCGTAAGAGGTTTTTTACAATCGTTACATAGAACAAATCCCCGCAACGGGAAGTCTGCGCTGATGTCTTTGCGCGCCGGAACTCTTGCACCTTCTTTCATACGTCGTTGCACGGCTTGGAAAGTTTCAAGAGAGATCAATCCCTCATGATGACCTTTACGCAAGCTAACACCCCAATCAGGTGCTTCGACATAACCAGCGTAATGCACACGACGCATCAGACGAACAACTTCTTCATAGCGCACGAGGCCGGTGCGGCGATCTTTGGGAAAGTCAGGCTGAGTTTCAAGAAAGCGTTTCACCTCGCCTTGGGTTTCAAATCGACCAGAAGCAAAACCTTCCAAGGCTTCCTGAATGATTGAGGCCATAGGTTCATCGCGCACCAGCAACTTGCCGTGTTGTTTGACCTTTTCATAGCGAAAGCCCGGCGGAGCATGAAACACCCAATAGCCATTCATCACACGGGCGCGCATACGGTTTTTGGTTTGCTCACCGTTCTTTTGACGTTGGTGTTGCGACACGGACGCCAGAAGGTTCTCAATCAGGATTGAATCGCTATCCTCACCAAAAGTGATGGACGGGCTTTCTAATGTGCCACCAGTTTCCTTTAAAGCACGGCGCAAAGCCCAATGCCCTTCTATATCGCGAGCGAAGCGACTGATATCATCAATGATAACAACTACGCCTTCGATTTTTGATTTTCGAACATAATCCAGCATATCATTAAAGGATGGTCTGTCAGCAGTGCCGCCAGACACCGCCTTTTCATAGAAGACTTTGATGACTTCATAGTCCTTGCGCGTGGCAAATTCTCGGCAGCGGGTTTCTTGGGATTCTAACCCGTGACCTTCTTCAACTTGCATCTTGCTGGACACACGGCAATAAATCACTGCTTTTGAGGGGGATGTTAAGCTTGTTGTCATTCTGGACTCCTTGTCTGTGATGAGCCGGATTGCCCATCAGCGGATGTGTTAAATGTCTTTGTGGAATTCTTAGGCGATTTTAGCACAGATGCCGATTGCATAGCGATAAACTTGCTAATTTCCGCCTGTTGCTCACAAATATTGCCAGCAGCTTGCTGCACCGGATGCATGCCGAAACCAAGATCAACAGCACTAACAACGATGGCCATGAGGATTTCCAGAAACTCGCGTTTATCAGCGTCTGAGAGGTCACTTTCCTCCAGATACTTGCCGTAAAGCTCCCAATCAATGCTTAGCGTTGGCGAGGCATTCTTTGCCACGCCTGCCTCTGAATTTGCTTTGCCTGTATTACCCTCTTTCATCTCGTCTCCGTTTCTTGTCATTCCCCACTTTTTTCGTTCATATGATGAGAACGTAAGCAGAGCAAAATAGACATTTTTTCCTAATAATGCAGGAAATTCCGCATTTATATATGATTAGATGGCTGGCCTATACCCGCGTTTGGGAGCGCGTAGTAGATCGCTGGACTTCTCTTGCCTGTTGCTCAGCCTCCCGCACTGGTTCATGAAATTTCTTTTCCAGAGCTTTGCCTGTCTCGTATAATTCCCGACCTTCATTCTTGCTGTAAGTATTCGACATAAGAACCTTTGCACCAGATTCCGTGATATTTAACTTTTCAGCCAACGCACCACCCACCTGATCAAATGCGCGATAAAACGGCATGGTTTCACCGTTACGGATCAGAGGTTCTATCATGCGAGCGTAATCAAGAGCTTGTTCATGCCCTGACACGGGAATGTTGGCTTCGCGAGCTTTTAACTTTTCACGCATTTGGTTCAGTGTTTCGTCGTAGCGTGCTTTGAATTGCTCGCGGATGATTATTTCACCCTTCATGGCATCAAACTTTTCACCTCTGGCAAAAGCGTGGGAATAGTCCGTCAGTTTTTCGCGAAAGCTGCCGGATTTGCGGATAACGCGATGCATAATTTCAGCCAACGCCCAGCTCTCATCAAACTGACTGTCCGACAAATTCTTGCCAGTAAAGCTTTGACGCGCCTCGGTGGTACGGTTTTTATCGTTCTCAATCATAATTGTCTCCTTCACTTTGGGTTATTGTGTTCATAATCACTGCCTTAATGGGCTAATTTGGCGCTTTGGATTGATCATTCCGTGGCAGGTAGATCACCTTCGCCGACCCGGCCCCATGCGCCGATCCGTGGCGCGTTGAAAATCCTTACGAGGTTTTTCTCGCAGTTGCTGTTTTGAGGCATCGCGCTGTTCGGCGGTTGAAACCAGCACGTTAAGTTCTTGTGTTTCGCTGCTTGCCAGTTGTGACATGCGGCGGTTGTGATCATGTTGCACGTCGCGATGCGCCTGACGGGTCAGCGCGGATTTATCAAAATTATCTGATCCGAACAGGCGATGTTTGAACGTCCGTTCTTTTGCGCCAGCTTTGTCAATTCGCGCTTGCAACGCTTTTTCAAAACGGGTTTTGTAATCGTGTTTGTATATTTTTTCCTGCTTGCGGGTTTCGCGGGAGTAACGCTTGGTGATTTCACTAGCCTTCTCCCAATCAGCAGGACGTGTCAGGCTTTTCGCCCTTAGGCGTAAACTCGCCAGATCGAAGGTTTGTTTCAGGTCTTCTGTGATGCTGGACACCGCAGTCTCCTTTATGATGGAGGCAGAATTGCGCTAAATTTGCGTCGCAGAATCCGCTTGTGATACTCTTTGTTAATGAGAAAATTTGAACATGTGCAGGATGTAGAAGAATGGCTTGAGCCAATGAGTTATGACGAGTTTTGGGTTAAACTCAGCCCTTATGGCGTTGACGCAGGAATGCGGGCGGACTGCGACACCAGCATTGCCAATGGCGGATCGCCAGACACGGTGCTTTCCGTCATGAAAAGTCTGACCCGCATTGATTTGACCAAAAAACTTGACCTTAAACGCCGTCCGATTACGCCGTGGGTGCAACTGGTAAATGAGCATTAGCGCGATCCTTCTTTGAAGAAGGTGACAAAGCCACAACGCCCGTTTTTTGCTGATACTGTGAACATGCCATACGGCCCCCAGAACGTGCAGGACGTGTAGTAACGCGCGCGGAACGGATCATATGCGTTGCCGTTATCTATGAATTCGTATGACCAGATTGCGTGAGGAAGCCCTACAGCAATAAAGCCGCTGTAAAGGGATATGGGCACCAAAACCCAATAGAAGAAACTCAGGCGAAAGAAACGAGGTTTCATTTTGGGCCTCCTTTTTTAATATCAAGGGTTACGCGTGGATCAGCGGCGCGTTGCGGACCTTCAAGTGGATTGTCGGCCAACTCGCCATGGCAAAACGGTGCGATCTGGTGTTGCTGAATTTTACGGCAATGAAAGAACCCAACATCCTTGATATGGAGAATTTGCTCATCCGGTTTTAGGCGCATCAGCCGTTCGGCAGAAAACAACCGATCCTTGCTGGTGCCGATATTGCCGGTGTAATCCAGTTGCCCGGAATTAAATCCAAGACTTTTATTGATAGTGAGAGCCTCGCCCATGGCGCGGCTCACCCGCTCCGCTTCCTCGAACGAAGAAAATCCAAACCACTGCTTTATCAGGGCGTTCTCTTCAATCGTGGCAGTTTCTTTTTCGCCGTAAGCGCGTTGAAGCTCCGAGCGACTTTGGACAATAAAATGGCAGTTGCCACCAAATCCGCGCATGGTGGTTAGGGCTGACACAAGCGCTTTTAGTGGAGCATTCGTTGCTTCATCTAGGATGAAATCCACTTGGCCATTGGCATCCGACAGCAAGGCTTCAACAAAGCTTTGCAGGTGTAGGGCATAATGCGCACCAAGGCGCGCCATATGCCGCTGCGGGCCGACAATGAACACGATATATTTCTCACGCAACAACTGGGAATGGGTGACATCGGCATCCACGCCTGCTTGGTGCAGCGGACTGCCCGCACTATAAATGCGAAGCGACTTTAACGCCGAACCACGGTGCTGGCCGTAATGCTCTTTATTGTTTTGCGCCATGTCAACGATATGCGCGCCAAGGGCGGAAAGCACTTCATCGCCTTCTTCTTTTTCAACCTTGGCAGCACTGAGCAAAATATCCGGGTTCGCCAGCATCGCCCATACCCCGCCCGGAACGGCGAGTTTTGGGTGACGTTTCAGCAAGGCCAATTCGGCAAACTCCTGAAGTGTGTGGGATTCATCCCGCCAATATTGGTTTTTGGCATCATTTCCAGGGTCCGGAATTAAGGCATGGTTTGCTGTTTCCGTGGCAAAGATTAATTCACCATTGCCACTTTTATGCGCGGCAATAATTCCACCGAAAGGCGTGATGGAAACGCGGTATGGATTATCCTTCCCGAGAACAGCAAAGCCATCAATGATTGCAACTTTACGCCCGTTCCGATGGCAGGCATCAGCACATTGCGCAGCAATTTCGCCGTTTTTGCAATCATTCACAATGATAGCCCGATTGTGATCACCAATCAGAGAAAGCAACCAAGGCACCGCACCCGCCGTGGTCTTCCACGCGCCCGCCGAAGCCATGAGCAAACTGTGACTGGGCTTTGAAGCAATAATCGGCGTATTATCTTCAAGGGATGTGCCAAGCAGGCGTTCATAGGGCGCACTCATTTGATCATCCCCGCTTTTTTCAGATCAACAATATTTGCCAGTTCTGACGGTTCAGCCGTGCGGTTATCGTCTTCAAATTTGGCAAACTCCTTATCGCGGGCATGAAGTTTGAACATCATGATGATGGCTTTGATCAATAATGCGGGCGCAGCCATGCCGAGCATGATGCTTATAAATCCAAAGCCCCACCATTTGAAGCTGTCAGGCCAGATCAACCACGCGCCAACGGCATATGAAAACGCACCCAGCAGATGCATGTTGATTTTGAAAACAATGCCCCAATTTGATTTATGCGGATTCATTTTGCACCTCTGTGTTTTCCCAAACGCTGATAATTTTGGCGTGGATGGCCTTAAGGTGTTTGGTGCTTCCCCAAACTGCGCCAGATAGTTCGCTACCACGCAGGTCACGCGAGATGAGTTTCAACTGACCAATTCGTGCGCCACCCACAAGCGATGCAATGGCACCGCCGATGATGCTGGCAATTTCAACAGGGTATAAAATGTCGCTGAATGCCCAGCAGAAAGCGCAACTACCAAGTGCCGGAACAACCGAGATAGATAACAGCGGGCGTTGAACATCCGCCGCTGTAATACTATTCAAAAGGTAGACGGTGCGATGAGTCACGAGCGTATTATTTTGAATTCTTGCGGTGTTGAAATTCATATTTGTCTCCTATTCACCCGTGCATTGCGGCGAGCGCAACGCACGGTTTAATTCTGACTGAATGTTGCGAACCTGTGATGGAATGATCAGCCGCGCTGATCCGGCATAAATCGCAAGCGGGATTATTTGTTCTGCCTGATAGACCGCCGAGGCGCATTCACATCTGGAACCTGCCTGAGACGCAGCCCGTTCAATGCGTCGATTTTCTGCTTCACGAACACGGCGTTCTTGCTCACGCAATGCATTTACACCGGGAATGGGAATTTTAAAGTTGCCATAGTTACGGCACAGGTCTTTCCCGTCCCGCCCGAAAAACAAGCCAAAGGTAGACTGGCAATCAAAGTTCAGGATTGCCGATGCGGGGGACTCTTTTCTTTGTGAAAAAATAGCTTCCTGCAAATTTGTTTTACAAATGGCAGGCCAGTTCATCTTTACCAATTCCCGACCATTCACGAACGGGCCAGTTCCAAATGCACTGACGGTGGCGTAAATCCCGACCCCAAGAAAAATACTGGGGCTGATTGGAAAGTTGCTGAAATCAATTGGCATTGGCCAACTCCTCTTCAGTTGAGCATTTGACCTGCCCGTCCGCAGAAGCTTGACAGGCCACCACAAATCGGGTCTCACGATCATTCCCTTCACTTTTCACGATTTTGGATATCACCGGATGCTGGCTGATCAGAAGAACCGCCATTATCACCCCAATAAAAAACCCGACAAACTGGTCCACTACGCCAAGAACGGCTTTGACCAGAAATTTACTAATTCTTCCGGTCATTGTTTCCGTGCCCCATTATTGCGTTGAGATTGGTGGATGCTGGCATTTGACGGGCGTGATGGCGCGCGATCATCCAGCAAGTTCTGGTTCATGAATCCTGCGAGGTTTTCACCTTCTGGTACAATGACTTCTTCATCAGGGTCGTCGCGATATCCCTGCCAAACCAGCACCATCAAGGTGATTGTCCATAGGATTAGGCCAAAGGCCACATCCACGCAGAAAGTGATCAAAGCAATAGGAAGGAAATGTCCCATATAAGCGAAGGTATCGGAGACACCCGTTTTACGCGGAAATTCAGGGCGCGCTTGATTGCTGGCTTCTAGCTTGCGCAGCACCGTATTTAGGCCATGAGCATATCCTTCCATCAGGTTGCTCAATGTACGGGAAGCAGCAGGCCGTTCGGAAATTACCCGCCCGCTTTCCAGCTCACCTATATAGCCTTCCAGCAAACCTGTTGGAATTGCTGCATCTAGCTGGCTGATAGCTTGGCCGCGCTCAGAGTCAATTGCTTGCAATAATTTGCGCCGCTTCACCGTATTCAATTCGGTATTTGCTAGAGCATCCTGATATTGTGCGCTTAGGTCATTCAGAGCGCGAAGTGCGGCCTTCCGGTTATCCTCGCCCGCTTCAACCTGCTTTAGGATACCGCTCGCGCGTTGGCGTTCCGCAGCAACCGCGAAAGATACACGACCATTTCCGCCCGCGCCACGCAGGCTTATGCATGAGACTGAAATTTCACAGGCCTCTTTGGCAATCAAATCACCCTGAATGGAACGCATGACAGGAACAAGGCGACTGGCCTCAGCCGCACTCTGATCGCGGGAATCGACAAACTGATCGTAGTCACGGTTGTGTTCTTCCAGACGCAAAACTTCAACATCCGGCAAGACCATGCCAGAATAAGTTGCCCCCCACATGCCAGCACCCACAAGCGAAATGGCCGCGACGCTGAGCAGCCCAGCTCCCGGCATCCCTAATGAGGTTAGCGGCGCGCCCTTGTCGATGGCCAAGCGATTAACGCCAAGTGAGGCAAGCAATGCGCCCGTACCAAGCAGAACACCTTTGGCAATCGCGATAACACCATCACCGTTGATCAGATTTGGCAAAGCCATGGCAAACATGCCTGCGCCAACAATCGAAAGGCCGATGACGACCTTGGATGCAAGCGGTGCGCTTTTTCTAGGCTTCATGCGTTTTTTTGGATTATTATGGGGTCTTGGCTTTGAACGTTGCATAAGGGTTTCCTCAAAATAGTTTGCGATTTGCCCTTTTGTGCTTAAAACAGATTGAAATCTTTCAATGCCACACTCGTGCCACACCAAATGACCAAGCAAACAGATACTCCCCTAAATGAGCGTTATGCGAAGCAACGGCTTATGCGCATTCTCACAGATATGGTTGAAGCCGATCAGCTATTAAGCTGGTCGGCGTTGGCTTCTGATATCTCTGTATCTCGGGGTGTGGAATTCAGCCGTGAAAATCTGCGAAGGTTGCGCAAAGGCACATTGGGGCCTGCTAATGTTGAGATCATCATTCAATATCTTGAAGAATCTCGTGATCCCAATATCCGAGAGCGCCTGCGCCCCGATGCAATTTTTGATGAATTGGCCAAACCCGCACGGGATTACTATTTCCACATCCCTGAACCAAACGACATATCGGAATGGAATGAGCAAATTCTGGATGAGTTTTCTGGCGTATACTTTTGCGAACCCGCAGCCGAAATTGAGAGCTTTATGCCAACATCCTATTTGCGCGAGTGGCTGACCGAGGAATCGCGGCACAATAAAGCTGGCGAAATTGACGAAGGACGGCTCAACATATTCCTTCAACGGCGCACAATCCTGATTTTGCAGAAAACTGCATTCGGCTATTTTTATGCCGCTGAACTTCCGTTGTCGGCGCTCGCAACCTCCAACCTTAAATCATCCTGTCAGCGGGTTCTATATGAGGGGATCGGAGTTGTTTCGTCGAATACGATACAGGTAAAACTGAGGGATTGCCTGACCCGTGTTGCAAAAACCCATTCAATCGCCTTAGTCAGAAAATATGCAAAATCCTACGACAACCCGTTTGACTTGGCACTACACGTCTTTCACAACCAACAGAAGGTCATCAAAAAATGGCAAGACCTTTCCGCCGATAACATTGCGGCATTGCAGGAAGAGCAGAAGCTCTCAATACAATCCGAATACTTCATGCAAGGACCCGTTTCCGAGCCTGCGCCACCTCTGCCAAATCGGAAATCCTACATTTCGATGATTATTGCAAATGAGTATATTTACTTCAAAAAACCAGAAGATTTTCTGGAGAATCTGGACCTACATTTTGTTCTAAGCCATATGTCAGATGATATAACAATCAGAAAAATATTGGAAAATCCGTTGGTTATTGGTACACTGACATGAGTATTAAACCAAAACCAATTATGAAGAACACGCTCGCGTATTTTGAAGATCGCGGGGCAGATTTAAAGACGTATTCACTGCTGCTAGCCGTTTATTACGATGAGTTTGAAAAAGCTCAGGCTTTGTTAAAATCTGATCCGGGACAACTTAACCTCCAAGACCCCTATGCAGGCCTAACAGCACTTCATATTGCCATTTTTCGCCAGAACCCAAAAATCGTGAGTTTGTTGCTCGAACAGAATGGAATCGACGTAAAGATCAAAGACGGCTTCCAACGACGGCCAGTGGACATGCTGGATTACACCATCAACCAAGAGATTTTCGACATGGTAATGGATGCAACATATCCAGACGAAATGCGGGCATTGGAAGATGAAGCATATGACGAAGGACGCGCAGACAATAGCGTCGTTCCGTTAAAGCCAAAAGGTC
The DNA here is from genome assembly GCA_964625235.1 of uncultured Hyphomicrobiales bacterium. Classification (GTDB taxonomy): domain Bacteria; phylum Pseudomonadota; class Alphaproteobacteria; order Rhizobiales; family JAJFHR01; genus JAJFHR01. The sequence goes on along the minus strand of CAZVAZ010000005.1, from coordinate 26,794 downwards.
CATAAAAGATATACAGCACGCTGCAAGCTGTGTTCTGTAATACAGAACCGACTTGGCAAGGGAGACGCTGGCGCTCTCCCGTTGCATCCCTCTGGCCCGTGACGCGCAAGACAATTTTACGAATAATATAAACCTTGCGTGGTTTAGTGCGTTATCAAACCGCCGATTTCAAAGGTGTCGTTGACAATACGTGGACCTATAGGTTTGGCTTGAATTATAGCTGTTGAGGGTTATCGTTTTTTAAAGCATCTCTGCTTCGATAAACAGTATGAATAATTTTTACAGCTTCCATGATTTCTTCAGGTGCTTGATTAACACCAAAACTGAAACGGATGCTTTCCGCCGCCACATTGGGGGCTAATCCGATAGCATCCAAAACATAAGACGGTGCTTCAATACCACTGTTGCAAGCGGATCCTGTGGAGGCTGCAATTTTTGGCTGCAACGATTGTAAAAAATCCTGAGACTTAAAATTGGGAAATCTGATATTTAGGTTTCCAGGATGTCTATTTTCAAGGGATCCGTTAACTTCTATTTCAGGGATCGCTTTCTTTAATTCCGTTAAAAACAGAGAAGAAAGCATTTCTAACTTTTTCGCATTAGCCTCTGTCGCGCGTGATGTTTGGTAGAGAGCCTCTCCGAAACCAACACACAGGCCAGTGGGAAGAGTGCCAGACCGTAGTCCATCCTCTTGTCCCCCGCCGTGAATGATTGGCGTGATGTTTCTCTTAATATCTCGCCGTATAAATAGTGCTCCAATACCTTTCGGCCCATAAATTTTATGGCTTGATAGGCTCAATAAATCAACATCAAGTTGATTGACATCAATATTCATAAATACAGACGCTTGAGCTGCATCGGTATGAAATAAAGCGTCTCCTTGATGTGCAATCGTGCAAAGCTCAGAGATTGGCTGTATTGTACCAATTTCATTATTAACTAACATTATGCTGACAAGACCAACAGTGTCATCCATAGCGCTTTGCAAAATTTCCGGTAAAATGATTCCATCGTTACTAGGCTGCAAACAAACAATATCAAAGCCGCCTTCTTTTAAAAACTCCAAAGAGGCTAATACACATTTATGCTCAATAGAGCTTGTGATGATTTTTATTTTTCCACGCGACCTTAAAAAGCGTTCTAAACCTTTTACAGCAAGATTATTAGCCTCGGTTGCCCCTGACGTAAATATGATTTCATCATCATCGGCTCCAACAGCATTGGCTATTTTTCTACGCGCGGATTGTACTGCTTGCTGTGATTCCCATCCTAAAACGTGATCATTAGAGTGTGGATTCGCAAATTTTTCAGTGACGTAAGGAGCCATCATTTCCACGGCTTTTTTATGCAATGGCGTAGATGATTGAAAATCAAGGAAGATCGTTTTTTCTTTTAACATGCTGGTATAACTAGCAGATTTTACTTTTTCTGTCATTATGTTTCTATTGGCAACAATCAAAACTGGAGAGTACTTCCAGCTTGACCTCATTTGATAACGTCTATATCCTCAAGCTGGAAGTACTCTCCAGATTGAGGATATCATATGAAGCGCGGTTTACTATACGAAGAACATTTTCGCCCACAATTTTCAGGGCATGAGACATTTCCGTTAAGATACGGATGGCTCAAGAAAGTCTTTGATGCCGTATTCGTGCTGGAGTCTAAAGGAAAACAAGAAAACACAAAGGACTTATTTCTTAGTGATGACGCAATTGCTCGTTTTGGCGTCGGGAAGAATATGGTTGCGTCAATGCGTCATTGGGCAACGTCTGCCAACGTAATTAGTGAAGACGAAGACAAAAATATTATTACAACGGATTTGGCCAAGCACCTCTTAAGCGATGACGGTCTTGATCCTTGGATGGAAAACACATCTTCCGTATGGGCTTTCCATTGGCATATAGCCTCAAGTTCAACAAAAGCGACCTATATATGGCTTTTCAGTCATTTCAATGACAACCAATTTGATCGAGGAATGATTGCACAAAATCTTCTCAATCTTTGTCGAGAGAGTGGCTGGAAGGCGTCATCAAACGCTACGATAAAACGGGATGTGGAGTGTTTGGTGAGAGCATATATAAACAAACCTTCAAAATCTGAAGAATTTACAGAGGATCAAGTTGAAAGCCCCCTTGCAGAGCTTGGCTTGATACAGCCGCTCAATCGCAACGATACATTTCAAATAAAACGAGGAAATCAGCCCTCTTTAGGGGACGGTGTCTTTTTGTATGCGCTTGTAAGTTTTTGGAAAAAATACACCAAAGAGGCGCGAACAATGGCGCTCGAAACTATTGCATATGAACCGTGCTCACCTGGGCGCGTTCTATGTCTTGATGAGGATTCTGTGGCCGACCGTCTTTACAGGATTGAAGAAGCTTCAAGTGGCATTTTAACTTGGTCGGAAACAGCGGGATTGAGGCAGGTAATTGCGAACAAACCGCTTGATGATATTTGCGAATTAGACTTCCTAAATATTGATTATGAGAAAAAGGAAGTACAGAAGGCTGCTTGATATGACTCTCTCCAATAAAATTAAAGTTAGTTCTAGATTTCAAAGATCTATCCGTATCGACGCGGATATTGGTGATGCCAAAATCGTAGAGAGTTTTATTTGCCCCCAATCATCAACAGAGATATTGATGAGTATGGCGGCGGGTCGCTCCGAAACCGGTGAGGCTTCCTTCACATGGACTGGTCCATATGGATCAGGTAAATCAAGCCTTGTTGTTGCCTTTAGTGCTCTCTTAGGGAAGGATCAAAAACTCCGAAAATTGGCGCAGAAAACTTTAAAAAAAGCGGACTCTGCAAAAATCCTTAAAGGATTTAGTGTTTCGGGCAGCAAGGGATGGAGTTTCGTTCCTATCGTTGGATTTAAAGGGTCTGCCGAAGATACATTACGCAAAGCACTGATCAACCAATTTGATGTTAACACAAAAGAACGCAAGGCAGATGTTGTCGATATCATTAAAACAATAGCCGAGAAAGAAGAATGCGGTCTTCTCATTGTTATTGATGAAATGGGTAAATTTTTAGAAGCGGCTGCAGATGGTTCTTGTGATGTGTACTTTTTTCAGCAATTGGCTGAGGCTGCGGCGCGGAGCAATGGGAAGATTATTGTTTTAGGGATTTTGCATCAGGCCTTCGCTGAATATGCCCGACGTTTAACCCGTAATATCAGAGATGAATGGTCGAAAATTCAAGGGCGCTTTGTAGATATGCCCCTGAACGTGGCTGGGGAAGAGTTAATTGAACTTGTTGGCCGTGCTATTCAATCTGACTTAAAGCCCAAAACAATCCCTCCCGTCTCCAAAATTGTTGCCAAGCAAATTGCAAACTGGAGACCAGTTAATGTCGATACGCTGGCAAAAAGCCTGTCTCAATGCTGGCCATTACACCCTGTAACCGCCGCCCTCCTTGGTCCGATATCACGGCGGCGATTTGGACAAAATCAGCGCAGTGTTTTTGGGTTTTTAAACTCATCCGAACCCAACGGATTCCAGGAGTTTATCAAAAACACAGGTGCTGACTCCGGCGATCTTTTTTCACCCGCCATGCTCTGGGGCTATTTGAGATCCAATTTAGAGCCGTCTATTATGGCCTCTCCGGACGGGCATAGATGGTCATTGGCGGTTGATGCTCTATCCCGCGCAGAAGCTTTTGGTGCAGATGAAAACACACTAGAAACGCTCAAATGTATTGCCTTGATGGATATGTTTCAAGAACGCTCCGGTCTTGTCCCAGAGAAGGCTCTATTGTTGCAATGCGTTTCTGGTTTGAATAAAAAAAGTCTTGATACCGCGCTCAAGCAATTGGAAACATGGTCTGTCCTGCTCTATCGAAAACATAAAAAATCGTATTCACTTTATGAAGGCAGTGATTTTGACATTGATGCCGCTATTGAAGAGGCTTACCAACAATCCTCCGAGCTTGATTTCAATCAGTTGCGTAAAGCTGCAAGATTCCAACCTGTTGTTGCTAAAAAACATTATCATTACACAGGTGCGCTACGTTGGATGGATGTTGATCTAGTCCCTTCAGAGCAAGCTCTGGAAAGAGCAAAAAACTATATCCCAACGCATGGTGCCATCGGGCTTTATATGGTTGTTCTTAGTGCGGAAGATGAGACAATGGAATCTCTCAAAAAATTCTGCAAAAAAGTCTCTAAAGCAGAAAATGACTGGCCGATCATTGTTAGCGTAGCAAAAAACGCATTTTTGATCCGCAGCCATGCACAAGAGCTTCAAGCACTTGAATGGATTAAAACGCATAGCCCTGCCCTCGGAGGGGATACTGTAGCGCGGCGTGAAGTTGAATCCCGTCTTGCCTCTATGCGCAACCGGCTGGAAGAATATCTAACAAAGACACTGTCTGGAGCGAATTGGTACAATAACGGAGAATCTTTAACCAACCTCAGCTTCAAGGCCTTGCATGAGCTAGCATCTCAAAAAGCAGATGCTCTGTACAAGCACAGCCCTCGTATCAATAGCGAATTAACCAACCGCATAAAGCCTTCGAGTAATTCAAATGCAGCATTGAAAATCCTCTTAAAGGCCATGATTGAACAAAATGGTCATGAACGGCTCAATATCACGGGTTATCCAGCCGAGGGTGGGCTTTACGAAACCTTACTGGCCAATACAGGACTTTATGATGGCGCAGAGTTTATAACGCCATCCGCTAAAAAAGACCCCTATCGTATCTTTCCTATGTGGAAAGCTGCTGATGACTATTTTGATGCGCACAAAGACCGGCCCGTAACCCTTACGGAACTATATGATCTTTGGAGTAAGCCGCCTTACGGGGTTAAAGATGGCCTTCTGTCATTCTTTGCGGTCGCCTACATTATGACGAAGCTTAATGATTATGCAGCTTATCTAGAGGGCGTTTACAGGCCAAGCATTGATGACCTCTTCGTTGAGGTGCTAATGAAAGTACCCCAAGATATTGCCCTGCGGCAGATGAATTTTTCAGATATTGGGCAAAAAATTCTTGCCGGAGTGTGCCATACACTCAATAAATTGGATGAAGACAAGCCCTCGCTTACGGAAACGTCAGAGCCTCTCGCGATCGCCAGAAGGCTTGTTACGACCGTTATCGATCTACCGCCCTGGGTGCTTCGAACAAGACGACTTGGCAGTAATACGATCCGTTTGAGAGAGCTGATCAAAAACGCCAATGATCCCAATAAAGTGCTTTTTGATGATTTACCCCACTTATTTAAAGAACATGCAGACAGCCTGAATAAAGGTGATGTACAGCCTATTATTGAGGAGCTTGATAAAAGCTTGGTCGAAATGGTTGAAGCATACCCAACCCTTATAGAAGAGCTTCACCAGGAGTTGATTGATGAGCTGCAGGTTCAGGTAAATACAACACTTGGCTTGAAAGAGCTGAATGTACGAGCAAAAAACATCATGCATACCTCTGGTGATTTTAAGCTGGATGCCTTTGCCGCTCGTTTATCAAATTACAAACAAGAACGAGAGAATATCGAAGGTATTGCTGGGCTGGCAGCAGACAAACCAACGCGTGACTGGATTGATTTGGATGTAAATCGAGCAAAACTTCGTATCGCCGAACTTGCACAGCGATTTAATCATGTAGAGGCATATGGACGGATTCATAATCGTGAAGATTTCCGTCAGGCCGTGTCCTTTATGGTGGGAATTGATGGTAAACCCAAAACTTATGTCCATGAATTTACGGTAAAACGTACAGAGCAAAAGGATGTAAGGAAGATCGAAAAACTGATCCGAGGGGCTTTGAATGGGCACATGAAAGAAATGCCAGACTTGCTTTTGGCTGCTTTAGCAAACATTGGAGCCGAGGTTATTGAAAGCACGATAGATGAGGCACCCATCATCGAGAAAAAGGAGGCGTCGGCATGAGCAAAGATATCCATGTTTTAGGAATTTCGGGGGGGCGGGATAGTGCGGCTCTCGCTGTTTACATGCGGCAAAATCATCCCGAGCTAGAGATTGACTATTTTTTCACTGATACAGGCAAGGAACTTCCCGAGGTATATGAGTTTTTGGGGCAACTTGAAGGGTTTCTAGGCAAACCAATTTTACGGCTAAATCCTGATCGGGATTTTGATTTTTGGTTGAAACAGTACAATAATTATATGCCTTCCCCACAAGTACGGTGGTGTACGCGGCAGCTTAAGCTCAGACCATTTGAATTATGGCTCAAGCCAGAATTAGAAGCCGGAAACAAGATTTTCAGTTATGTTGCCATACGCTCAGACGAGGAGTTTCGTGAGGGCTACAAAGGAAAACACGAAAATATGAAGACTATCCTGCCCTTTAAGGAAGATGGGATAGACAAGCAGGGTGTTATGGGGATTTTGGAAGCTTCGGGTCTTGGTATGCCAAAATATTATGATTGGCGCTCTAGAAGTGGCTGTACATTCTGCTTCTTTCAACAAAAAATTGAGTGGGTCGGACTTAAAGAACGGCACCCAGAAGCGTTTGAGGAAGCAAAATCATATGAAAAATTTGCTGTTGATGGCGACTCCCCCTTTACTTGGGTTGAAGGAGAATCCTTGGATGAGTTAACAAAACCAGAGAGAGTTAAGCAGATTAAGGAAGATTATGAAATGAGGCTTGAGCGTGCTAAAAAGAGGCGCGTCCAAAACCCTCTCAGACCGAATGAAGACATGGTTGATATTGACGAACTCTATGGCAATCAAAAAATGTGCTTGGCCTGTCATAAATAAGGAGAATTAGTGTGAGTAATGATTTTGAGAAAGAAAAGATATGCTACGAGCAAAATTATCTACAGTTTCGTTCACTTAATAACGTCATGTGGCAGGTGCCAATTATTGCCATGACATTAACTGGTGGCCTCTGGTTTGGAGCTGACGGAACCGAAGACATCTTTTTCAAGACAATTCTTTTATTTCTTGCTGCTATTGGCAATTTTGGCCTAGTAATAGTCCTAACTAGAACACGTTTTGTTATGGGTAAGTATTTGGATAAGATAGAGGGATTTTCTAAGGAGGGCTTTGTTTTAGCCGCCGGCGATACACTATTCACATCAAAAAAGGCTGTAGTCAGGACTTTTAGTATTCTATTAATATTGTCTGGCTTACTTTCATTTTTGACTATCGCACATATTCATGGATATGAAATTTGTCAACACACAGAATCAGCACAAGAAAGTTAGTTAGGCAATAATGGTGAAGCTCAGAAAACCACCGGAACAGTCCGACTCGATAAGTGATGCTATAGCATATTATGATTTTCATGCTGACGCCTTAGCCTCAAATTATGAAGGTCTCTCTTTTGAAGACGTTCACCCAAATATTTTAACTCTTCTTCCTAAATTTAAAGCAAAAATTTTGGATGTAGGGGCTGGATCTGGAAGAGATGCCAATGCACTTGCCGTTAGGGGGCATCAAGTTTGGGCTGTTGAACCCTCTAGAGAATTGTCGAAGATTGGGAAAGAAAAACATCACCAAAGTATTAAGTGGATAAACGACAGATTGCCTGATTTAGAAAGCCTAAATGAGGAAAAATCTACTTTTGATTTAATCCTTCTTAGCGCGGTTTGGATGCATATTCAGCCGGATGAAAGAAGCAAGGCGCTATGTACCTTGGTAGAACTTCTAAACAATAGTGGCCTCCTAATAATAACACTTCGTATGGGAGAGGCAAATGAAGCGCTCATGATGTTTCCCGTTTGTAAAGATGAGCTTGTCGTACAAGGTAAAGAACTTGGGTTAGTGGAGGTGTCTTGTGATTTTTTAAGTGATAAATTAGGGCGTGACGAAGTGCATTGGATATCGTTGGTATTCCGAAAATCTAAAAACTAAGTAGGTTTCAATAGTTTTATTTTTTGTGAATATCGCGGTGTTGAAATATCTATTTCGTTCTCAAGATATTCAATACAATAGGCAAGTAAGTTCTGCAGAAGAGACTTTATATCTTTTCTATACGGGGCAGGATCATCTTTAAGTTCATCATGAAGTATTTTTGTGAGGGTTCCAAAATAAAGCTCGTTTTCCGGCTCTATTTCCAATTTTCGAATTAACCATTGAACACATCTCGTTCGTAAAACTTGTTCGTTCAATGCATCCCCAGCTTCACCGTGGGATGCAATGCCAAGTAATTCAAAATCATGTATCTGTTCTAGACTATTTTTATTTGTTCTGGGGCTCGCCCAAAAGAAATCACGGACCCATATCCCTTCTTCTTCTTTCAGTACACCTTCTGGCCAACGATCAAGGAACACTGCAGCTTCCCTTAAATCAATACAGCTTTGCATGTTTTGTATCGTCTCTTCATCAAGAACCGTGGCAGAATCTAAGATATTTTGAATAAAATTTAAGTTCAAATTATTTGCTGATACTTGGGCACAAGCTTCAAGGTTGCCAGTGCCGTATATTTTTAAACCATTATTAGTAAGGTTAGCGCTACCAACATAAATTGTTTGAGAATCTATAGAGTAAATTTTTGCATGCAGAGAATGTAAACAGGATACCCTTACGCCTTTTTCTAATGCGGTTTTTAGCGCTGAAAGTTGAGACGCACCCGATAGTACATCTGACGGCAACAGACGACAAACGATATGCGCTTCAATGCCAGAGGGCAATAAATTACAAAACCAATCAATAGCTGTTTGTGTAATATAAGCAGATATAAAGACAATATTCTTTTTTGCGTGCGGTATAGAGGCTTCAAGCTTTTCTCTCAGCCTGTCGCCATCCAACAATTCTTCGCTTGTTTTTATTTCAAGATTAGCTGTCATTTACATTTTACGATTCTCATTAAGGAATTTCTTGAGTTGAGCCCCCCATTTTTCGCGCATCTCTTCCAAAGTATCTTTGTCATTATACATTTCATTTTCAGCTCTAACATAAGCTAGAAGAAGTAAATTCATAGCAATCGCTTCTGGAGAATTTTCATCGTTCGCAATCTTCATATATAAATCAGTGTAGAATGGATGATCTCTATTGAGTTGAACAACGGCAGTCTCTCCTGCTCCCTTTATTGTCATGAACCCAGATCCTGGCCAATTACCGAATGCGATAAAAACGTCCAATTGCTCTAGGTTTTTTGCTGCCTCTTTAATTTCTACGTCAGATAGTGAGGGATCGTTTGAACGGATAATAGCTTCCCGTTCTTTCTGTATTTCTACGTCAGATTTTGACTCAGCATCTATCTTAGTTCCCGTTTTTGCTGGATCTCCTTTTAGTAACTCTGAGGCTTTCTTGGAAGCTTCCAGACCAGGAGTTTTCCAGTTATTGGCTGTGGTTCCCTCATCTTTAGGAGCCATATTATTGATTTCTTTCATCATACCTTTCTGTAAATCAACGATATCTTGACTGAGAATTCTTCTTAACTGCAGTTTATAATCAGACTTAAATAAATCCTCATCGTAATTTTCTTCTTCTTCTTTATCGAGAAGTTCAATTCCCCGTACATTTTGTTTATTATTTGTAACACCAAAAACTTCATCAAGTTCTGGCTCGAATCTGATTTCTATTCCCCAATATCTCTCTGGAAGATTGGTTGGATTGAAATAATTAAACACCCCAAAGTCAATTTCCCGTTCTGCGCGGACAAAGGAAATACCAACATTTGCTCTATAGTGTTGCCGTATGGAATCCATAGCTTTCAGAAGTGACCATCTACCTATGTCACGCCTCATAATACTGGAGTGAATTTCTATTTTGGAAAATTTACCTGGAGCATATTCAATATCTCGAATTATAGGTTTTTCATATACAATGCTGGTCGCTTCTTTTTCATATCCAGGAAGGTTATTAGGAGTCATGAGGTACAGAGGATCATTTGGTAAAAGCGCTGTTTCTTTTATATCTGTGCCAGCAATAGAAAGCAGTTTAATGTCTACACGCTTGCCATAGGTATCATCATCATCAAGAAAATGTCTATATATTCTACAAAAACCCCTCTCCATACGATGTAATAGAGTTTCAGGCCGTTTTAAATCCAATCGATCACAATTTTCCCACACTACAATCGTTCCGGATTCACCGATCAAACCGCCAAGAGATTGTACAATATCTTTAGGAATGAAGGATTTTGTAACAGGGTTGGTGTATTGCTGATCTGTATCCTCCACCTCTTTAATATCTAAATAGGTAGAAAGTACATCTCCACCTTTCTGCCAAGAATAAACGGTAGTTCGCTTGCATTGACTAATTGATGCTAAAGGTAAACCCACGCCAAAACGCCCAATTCCATCACGCTTGTTGAGCCTAGTGCCTTGAGCAAAACCAAGACAGATCGCCAATACATCAGCAGACATACCCTCACCATTGTCAAAAACAGCTAATTTTTTAACTTGCTTAATATTTCGAACCCCGCTGTAGTCTACTTCTTCGAAAGCAAGAACCCTAATATGCTTACACTCAGCCTGAATTGAATTATCTATCAATTCGGCTATGGCCATCGATGTATCTTTGTACCCAGCGTCCCTGAAGGAAATAAGTCCGGTTTTAGCTGGGAAAATATAATTTTGGTTTGTGTTTGTTTCTATTTTTTGTGCTTCTTGCATAATTAACTCCATTTAAAATGATTAAACGCTTGGGATTCAGATGGAAAATCGCGCAAATTATCTTCAATGTCCACGAGCAAACATTCTTCATTACCACCCATTTTTTTACCACGAATTCCTCTACCTATCATCTGAGAATACAAAACAAGCGATGCAGTAGGTCTAGTGATTAAAATTGCATTTGTATTTGGCGCATCAAAACCCGTTGTCAAAACTCCAAAATTGATGAGGGTTCTAAAATCACCGCGCTTATATTGCTCCAGCCACAATCGTCTATCTTGCTCAGCCGTCTCACCATCTATTGAACGAGCCATAATACCCCTTATCCTACATAAATCAGCAAGCATTCTTGCATGCTCGACAGAACAGGCGAATATAATTACAGTATATCCGTCGTCATTGAGACGTGCTATTTCTGATATAATTAGGGCGTTTCTTTGTTGGCTTTCACCGAGCCTTAGCAGCGCCGAAGACGGCAATTCTAAGAATCTTTCTAAATGTTCAATTTCCCGTGGCGTTAAGTCAAACTGAATATTGGTTGGTACTTTTCGACGATTAATTTTAGCAAGAAATCCATGTTCCTGAAGATAACCAATAGGATCAGACATATCCTTATTTTGATCATCTTGTAGAGTAATTTTAGAATTATCAAAAAATGCGGCTAACCGTTTGTTTTCAAGAGGGTCGCTCCCGCGTCCAGGCGTAGCGGTAAGCCCTAGAATCCTTGTTTCAGTGAGATTGGTAAGGGCTTCAATGGCATCTTTATAAGTGGGAGCAATAGCTTTATGGGCTTCATCAACAACCACTATTTTACTGTTCATTTTTAACTGGCGAATAAGGCCATAACGCTGAGGATCATCACTCGTCCACATCGCATACATACGTTGCAAAGAAGCAATTATAATACCATTGTTTCCAATTTTCTCTGGTAACTCAACGCTCCCCCACATGCGATATATAGGCAAAGGATAATCTCCTCGGCTTGCCCAAACTAAAGATAGCGTTTCCTCGGCTTGGGCACATAGTTCTTCTGAATGAGCCAGCCAGATAATATAGCCATCATTCTTAGCTTGGCCTCGCCAAAAATCAACGAGAAGCTCAGCAGATGTTTTAGTTTTCCCTGCCCCCGTGGGCATATGAATGAGAAGTTTAGAACAAGGTGGTGCAATTAAATCTAGTGCACGATCTTTAATTCGTTTTTGATATTCGTGTAACGGAAAGGATGGAGTGATAACTTCACAAGATTCGATCTTTTTCACTTCTGGTGGTAAATAAAAATCATCCAAACCCAAGCATTCAATCATCCGCAATGCTTTTGCACTATTTCTGCCCCAAGAAATTGATTTTTGACGCAATAAACTATTGATAGATTTTGTTTTATCATCAAAGTGAATATAACTCAGATCCTCAGCATCGAGAACACTGAGAATAGCCTTGCGAATAGCGGAGACCTTCAAAATTTGGGAACCATTTCTCTCTAGCAAAAGATCTACCATGCGACCTTCCGTGATGCTTTCATTTAAAATTTCATCGACAGCTTCTAGAGTTGGCTTGCCGACCAATTCAGCTAAACTGTTTGATCCTAAACGCTTCAAAGCATTTCTAAGTTTCATGGCCATATCACATCCTAAAAAACGAAGGCTAATAAATACTACTAAAAGCTGAAATACACAAGAGTTTCTTATGGTTACGGGTGTAAATGCGTTCAAGATTAAGTACATAATCTCAAAACCTTAATACGTGAAAGGTCTATAATATCTGATAGCATTATGGCTGCACCGTCACCACGACGCAGCAATTTATCAAGGACGAGCCACGATGTGATTTTGAGGTCACTACTGTACCACCAGTTGATGGCAGTTAAGCGTTGCGCATACATCTTTGAACATGGCCTTAATCAATCTAAACTGATGAAATCTGAAATAATACATCTTATGTTATCTAAAACAGTTTTTCCGCTGTCCGAGCGGGCTGTCATGAACCGAGCCTGCGCAGGCTTGTCTCAGCCATCTGGTTTCCATCCCTGACAGAAGAAAGACTTAGGGCTAAACCCTCAGCGCACTTCGATAAAAATAGATCGAAGAGAAAATTTCGTTGTCGGTTCCCCCTAAAGGTTTCCCCCAACAACGCAATTTTATTTCGCCGATTTTTTCCTCCGTTTGCACACCTATTCTCGCCGAAGGGCAAGGTTTCAGAAGCGAAACCTAATCCCATTTGGAGGAGAAAAAAGATGACACAGTTACATGCCCAGCCTTATGACCTATCAGCTACAGGCTTTTATTTTGAAACAGCGGAAGAATATAAAACGAAGGTCAAAGCCTTACGCAATGAATACGGCGACCCCGTTGAAGAGTTTGAAATCCAGTTCATTGATGGCGAAAGCACAGATTGTGATCTGGCAAAGGCAATCGGGTTGAACCAAGCAAATCTTGCACGATACTTTGAAATCGTTGATGATTGGGAGGAATGGGAAAAGAGACTTGTTATTCTGGCCGTTGGTGAATGCGGGTATCAATTTAGTGATGACACCAGCCCGACAGATTTTGACATTGATATTTATGACGTGGACAGTATGCGCGAATTGGCGGAACAGTTTGTCGAAGAAGGTCTATATGGCGATATTCCCGAGAGCCTTCAATTCTATATCGACTTTGCTGCCATCGCTCGTGATTTGGCGGTTGATTATTCCGAAACAGTGATTGCTGGTTCCCGTGTTATTTATCGGTGCGGGTAATGGGGGCAATCATGGGCACCCAAAATATAATTAGGGAAACGATTGTCTGGCATGGCATCGGCATGGAAATCACGCATGTGGCCGGTTATTTTAGCGGGATGGATCATATTGAAATCTACACAGAAGACAGAACGCCCATTCCTATCACTAAGACGGGTTATAAATCGTATTTCTTCCCGACAGGAGGCCTTGGGGAGTATGATTCAGCCGTGGAGTACGTGCGCGCATGGCTGGAGCATGAAGCTAAAAGCAAAGCTTGGAAAGCACAGGAATTAGCCTCGCGGCAAATGAGTTTATTTTGAAATTCCCCGTCTTATCCGTCGTTTAATCCTTCAAAGGCAAAGGGATTAAGAAACATCCTTTTCCAAAACAACTTGCGATCAACTTCATTTAGCTCCGCGTCATCGCAAACTTCAAGCCAGTGCCGTTCTATAGTCTCTGTTTGGTGGTCGAAGATCGCGGTTGCTTCATTTTCTGACAATAGAAAATTGTGAGCGGCATCGCGGCATACTTTGAGTTGGCTGAATTTGTTTTCGCCCAAAATACGCATCGCCTGTACTGCCTCACCGCCAGCGCGCCCTTGTGGGCAGATATCATAGGCAGGCGTAAGGGTAAGCATTCTGCCATCCCAAAAAGCGGCATGGTTTCGGGCGTGATCATCGGTGTTGCTACAAAGAATATTAAATACCAGCCGTGAGAACAACTCGTGAAGGGTATTTTTAGGGTCAGTAAAGCGACGCCGGATAATGCTTGCCAATTCTTCATAGCTGGCATAGCGCGCCATCATTTCATCCAGTCCAAGCATGGTAAGGGCTGATATTACGGATTTTCGATACCAGCCACCGTTTGTTTGGATGCGATCAAATCGCTCAATAAGCAAGACATCTTTGTGTGCGGCTTTGGTAAGTTTTACGGAGGCAACATTTAGGCCGACAAGCTGGGCCAATCGCATGGCGATAAATTCGGCTTTCACAACACTATAGGTGTCCGATGCCCCTGAAAATTTGGCTATGTATTTGGTATGATCGTCCTCTAACAGTGCCTTAGGGCGTGCGCCACCGATGGAGCTGCCGTGAAATATTGCTTGATCCAGCTCAGGTGAAAGTGGCACTCCGGCTTCGACCCGCTCGGCGGAGTTCATTAATTCTTCGATGGAAGCATTTTTTGACTGTCGTGGTTTGTATTCGGTCGCGGATTCCTGAAAATCCAAAGCTCCAATGCGATCGGAACCGGATTCCAGTAAAAAAGTTAATTCATCCAATTCGACAGCATCGGCAGCAGTGCCTTTGACGCCCATTTTACGATTGATAATTACACGTCGCCCCCATGCATCAGGCGCGCCATCTCTGATACAGCTTGGAACCATAAGGCCGTTCAGAGGGGAGATTGTGCCGGATTGCAGGGAAAGTTCCGGCTCATAAATTGCTATCGCATTTTTGCGGGCAAGATAACTTTGACCATATGCAAAAACCAGTTGATCACCGTCTTTTTCCAGTTTTCCTGCGACGACTGGCGTCGTTTCGTTTGGAAGCCAAATCCAAACATACGCCTGATTTAGTGTCTTTTTAGAAGTCATCGTCAATTACCTTGGTCTTTTTGTGGATGGTTTTTGGCAGCAGTGTTAGCTTACCTTCAACGTGAGCAATATGCTGCGCTAGTGTGTTAGTATTCGGCTCCGCGCCAAATAAAGGAATGCCGACAACATGCGCAATTTCAAAAACTGCACCAATGTTGCAAGTCATATCACCACGTTCCACGCGTTTTATAAAACTTCTGGAAACGCCCGCACGATCTGCCAATGATTGCTCAGTCATTCTCTTGAGTTTCCGTTCAGCGCGAATGGTAGACCCCAGCAAATGCATGGCATCTAGGCTATAAGCTGAATATGTGCGCTTTATGGAGCTTGGCATGGTTTGATCTCTGTAAGTTCATTTAAGCAGTAACCATACTATATAAGCTGCGATAAGTCAATAAATGGTCTATGTGTGAACCATATTGGCATAATACGGGTTATGTGTAAGCCATATTATGAGTTGATGCATAGGGTTAGCCTAATATCTGGTTCATTCATTGGCTTCGCCTTCTGATATTCAATTCCATATCCGATTATACCCGATTTTTCGAATTGACTTTTTGCGGGGTGTGGACCTCATATTTGCTGACACAATGTCCGCTTACTTGTCCGCTTTATAGGTCAATAAATAGAATATATTACAGATAGTTAAAGTGAAGGAGTACCAATAAATACCCGACAAGATGTCCGCTATATTATACACCTTTTTCATGCCTGAAAGCACATAGTAAACCTAGCGCCTTGGTCCAGATCGTTTATGCCTATGATCCATATGAATAGCAGACTGTTCAGTTTCATTGTCATGATTGCGTTCCAAACGACGCAAAGCCTTAGGCTCAGCATATAATTGCATTTCATGCCTGTGGCGCGTCATGGCGACATACGAAAGATGGTGATCCATCGTGCTTGAACCAAGCACATAAGCGTTATCAACCGTTGCACCCTGTGATTTGTGGATGGTGCAGGCATAACCGTGGTCAAACGCGGCATAATGATCGGGCACTATTGTGATTGATCTGGCCTTTTCATTACCATCGGTGTCTAAGCGCACACGAAGTTGGCCATTATCAATTTCATCTACCGTGCCTAAGCTGCCATTTTTCACTCCAAGATCACGATCATTGCGGGTGAAGACAATACGATCACCCTTAGCAAAGGCACGCGGGCCGTGATCGGTTTGGAAAAGCGTTTCCACAGCAAGATCACCACCTGATTTACGCAATGAACGAATGGCCTGATTGATTGCATGGACATCCTTACGGCGATGAGTCAGAGCCAGTCGGGACATGTCCGAGCCGTTCAATTCCATATCCGCCACATAATCCTGCGCTAGTTTGGCAATAGCCTCGGGCGTATCAATAGCGGTGCTGACAAAACCCTGTTGCCTGTAAGTGTCGATTGCATCGGCGCAATTTCCCTCAGCCAGATTGAGTGATGCTTGACGTTGCCAGTTCTGCTGTTGGCGTCGGATTTCGGTAAGTCGTGCAGCACCGGATTCTTGTGCAATACCCTTAAACGGTCTACCGGCTTGAATAGGTTGTAATTGCTCAGGATCACCAACCAAGATCAACGTGGCACCGCTTTTCTTGGCAGCACTTACAAACCTTGCCAGTTGCTTGGTGCCAACCATCCCCGCTTCGTCAATTACCAGTACCGAATTACGGGACAGCAAATTATAGCCGTTCTTCCAACTATATTCCAAAGAGGCCAAAGTTCTGCTTTCAATGCCCGAAGCATTTTCAAGACCATCCGCAGCTTTCCCCGAAAGAGCAGCGCCTATCACCTGAAATCCTTGTTTCTCCCAAGCATGACGTGCAGCAGACAGCATCGTGCTTTTACCGGCCCCAGCCAAACCAATGGCGCAGGATAATTGCCCAGAGGTCAGAACATGACGAATTGCTATTTCTTGTTCTGCACTCAGGCTTGCCCCTGCCAATTTTTGTAGGACAGCATTTTCTGTGGCAATCGCCGCGTTGATATGTTTGTGCGAAACAGAAGCGCCCAAATTTGAAGCCATTACTCGCGCATCAGCCGATAATGTGGCCTTTACGCTCAGAAAATCTTGCGTTGAATAGCGTGGTTCCGGTCCAGCCTTCACCTCAACAAGATCAGGTGAGCGCATAGCGGCGTCCGATGCAATGCTCAGTTTTGTGTGGTCAGGAACATATTGCGCCAAGGCGCGCAAAACATCGGTACGTGTAAAGGTTTCCTTCTTGTCTGAAATTACCTCAAGAATATACGTTGGATCGCGCGCGACTTTTTCGGCAATCGATAGAGTGTCTTCATCAGGCCGAATGATTAGCGGTTGCGCGGGATCATATGCAGGGCGCAAAGGTACTGGTTCTGGCGCAAATTCCGCGTCTGGCAATCTTGCGCCTATTTCACGCTGCGCTGATTTGGCGTTAAGTTCGCGATGATATTCGAGTAACTCGAATTCATGTTTCAGGGCATGACGAATTTTCAAATGCCGTTGAATAAGGTCTTGTTGTTCGCGACGATCACGCTGCATGGCTTCGTTGATCTGCGCTTCATTATTCGCACTAAACCGCTGATACGCCCCTGTCATCTTTGCCCAAGCTGCTTTCAGGCCTGTTGGCAGGCTTGCCGCGCGGGCAGTGGCTTCCACGGTTTGACGGACCTGCTGCATATCACGCAAGGTTTTGCGCTCTCCACGCTGTTCTGCGACCAAAGAAAGGCGCTTTTGTTCCAGTATTTCCTTGCGCCGTTCATCTTGTGCGGCTGCTCGTTGCTGAAATTCAAAATCCTCGGCGTCAAAACTACGGGACAGAATGGCGATGGCTTCTTCGACATTAGGCAATCCTTCAAGGTCACCCAACCGCGCTCGCACGTCTTTGGTTTTAATACCAACCCAACGGGCAACGGCGTAAACTTCGCCTGCCGTATCTACCGCAACAAAGCCACGCCGATCCCCACGCGCAAGAACGAATCCTTGTTCTCTCAGGGCATGGGAAAATGCGGTACGAGAATCTGACCCAGCCCAACATTTTTGGAATATCGCTTTCAACGCCCGAGCGTCGCGGTTAACACGCTCTGCTTGCTGCGCCTCAGCTTGTGAATGGTTCAGTGGATCACGATCAGCAAAATCTACCAACCCGCGCGGCATATCCCAGCCTTGTTCCAGATAGATTTGGCGCGATAACTCAGTCAATTTCAGTTTGAAATGCGGTAGATTGATAGCCTTCATCTTTGCCGCATCAATACGCGACCAGACACAATGCGCATGCCTGCGCCCTTGTTTTTCATGAAAGACGATTGCACGAGGTTGACCCGCCAACCCCATCTTGGCTTCGATCCGTGCGATCACATTCTCGAAAACCTCTACGGGAACATTTTCCATTTCCGGTGGATTAAGGCTCAGCGAAAATAAAAATTGTTTGCATCGCGTCCCCTTGGAAATCGCGTAAACCTCTTTGAATGCACCCGCCAAATCATCAGCGACAAAGCCGCTGATCTCATGTAATTTCACATGTTCATTTTCGGATTTTAGCAGATGCACAGCCAATTGCATTCCGCCGCCACGTTGAGAGGCTTTCAGGATCATGGACCTAACCTTCGATCAGACCTAGCGCAGAAACCAGTTCGTCGCGCATCAAGCGTACATGCGCATAGGCTTCATCAATTTGCGTGCAGGCATCTTCATCCATGATTAGAGAACCAATATTTGCCTGATGCGCCAGTTGGTTTAGATTGTTGGCAATCCGTGATGCACCCAGCAAAGCTAAAGCCCGCGCCATTGCCGCCTGATCCTTTACGGGCATGTGTGACTGTCGTTTCCGTCGTACGGCATCACCCGCAAAGATACATTTTCGGATATACGCACTGACAGACATACCCGCAGCTAGCGATTTTAGGCGGTCTCTTTCCTCATTCGTTACCCGCAAAGTTATGGGTGACTTTGATGGCCTTGATTCCCTTGAGGTGGCCTGAGTTTTCACCTGAAAAGCAGACTTAATATCTATTGCAGTCTTGATGTTTTCTGTGGGGTTCATAGTGATGGCCCCCGCAAACGTGGAGCCGGAGGCGTTCTGGATTCTGAACTGGGGATATCCATCTCAATTGCCTTGAGGTGAGTTTCCCATTCTTCTAAAATCTCAAATAAGGAGTTCGAGGTTACACCCTCTAACTCCGCCACTCAAAGTGGCTCACCTTATAATCATTTAATATCAATAAGTTAATCACGACCTCATATTGTCTGGTGCCCCACGTCGGCACCCCAAAAACATACTCTCACCTAAAAATGTGTCTTTTAACTCGCTGTAAATTGCGTGTTAATTCTATAAGTCTTTATGCGCTCTGAGGATTCGAAAGACGCTGGCGCGACTTATTTCCAATGCCTCAGCTATAGCATCGGTTATCTGGCCTTCGGCCTTCAGCTTAACGACCTCAGCACCCCTGGCCCTGGCCTCGGCGATCCCCTCCCGTTGGCGTTCTAACATCAGGTTACGCTCAAGCTCAGTAATGGCCCCAAGCATGGTCAACTTGAGCTTGCCGTTCGCACTCTCGGTGTTCATCTCAGGGTTGGACATGATATCGAGGAGATCGATCGCCGATTGTCGTTAGGAAATCCCGCGCCGCGATAACTGTTGGATGTCAAAGAATAACAATTTGAAACCCCCTGAATACCACTTCAGCCGACAGGTGGAAAAAACAGGTGTCATTGGATGAAATTAAGATGTTTCACGAAACTTCTGGAGATGTGATGGCGAAACATGGTTATGAGTTGTGATTGAGCTTCTCTTCGCCATTTAGAACAACCATGCGCCCAATCCCCGCCTGAAATTGCAGCGTTTGCTCTTTCCACTTGCTGTTGTTGCCCTGTTGACGCACCTCGACAACAACATCTGCGAGAGTGTGAGTGCTGAGGAGGTGAATAGCGTTCACGTTTTCACACGATACCTGAACCGTAATATTTCCAACCGAGTATAAAGCTTTAACCCGCTCCACGGCCTGCACGACAGGTACGGCCCAGACTTTTTCGAGGTTTTCACGTTCCAGCACTTCATCCAGAATGTCTTGATTGCAATCAGGGTGCGAACCGATAATCACCAGTCCGCCGCTGGCAATTTGTTGCCTGAAACTGGCAAGCCTTTGGTCAAAGTAATCCACCGTCGTTTCTTTGGTTGAGCCTTCCAGTGGGTAATGTAAAGGTGTCAGCCAAATATCAGTGATCTTGTCACCCAGCCAGCCCGGCCGGGGAAGGGGAAAACCAGACAGCATTGCCTCACCATAAAGCGCACCAGAGATTTCCAACCCCGAAATCGTGTGACCTCCGCACCAATATTCAGAATCTGCCGCCGAATGTGCTGTCACCCCCTTATGGTGCGCAGCCTTCTCGTTACGATGGCGTGCATGGTGGGCATGCTCCTGGTTCCACCCTCTCAACATGCCCGCTGTTTTGGCGTTATGCGCTACATTCTCCAGAAAATACCAGGAACCACAGCCCGCATTGAGCTGTTCTTTCTGGATCCTAATGATGTTGGCTACCGCATTCGAAAACATGGCCCGATCAACATCATAGCGGATGGAAATCGCCCAGTCATACCCTGAAGGCCAGGGTTTGATGCGAATTGCCGGCAATCCGTTGCGGTTAAGGGCATCTGCAAACAATTCTCGCCATACCGCCTCCAGCGCCTGACAGGGGCGGTGATAGTTCCAGTCTTTGAGATAAAAGTGGCCATTCTCGGTATCGGGCAGTTCCTGAAGTTTCAGCCAGTTGTCAAATAATGATTTTGATAATTTGCGTGACTTCAAATCATAAAAAGCCAGCGAGCTTTTTCTCTGTCCGCCTTGCGGTTCTGCATTTCCAAACCCCTCCCAGACAAATTCAATCGGAGCACAGCTCATATCCAGCATGGCACCGGTTTCCTCCTTCATAATGAATTGATCGACGAGAAAAGCAACCAGAGCTGGATGACGGTCAATGGCCTGTGTGTCCGGCTTCGTTCGAACCAATGCCGCATTCGGGGCGATCCATTCCAGTGACAGCAGTGTCGCAAGAACGTTATCTGCGGTATTGATTTCTCCGCGCAGCCGATGGCTTAGCCCTAGGCAGGCTAGTCGCTGAGAAGTGTTCATGTGAGGTGTGAGCATGTTAATTAATGCCGCGCATAGGTTTTTGTATTTTTTATCGTTGAACCAGACGAAGGCAGGCAATAACCAGGGATTTTCGATGAAAATCTTGCGAATGTCCGGAAAAAAAGCTTCCTCGGGTTGGGTAAAAAAACTGCGCAATCTTTTTCTGGAGCGGGTTCTTTTCAATCCGTCGAAAACAATCGTTTTCACTCGTCCTCTGAGACTGATTGGCCTATCTGTATCTACCAGACCGTTGATTGCGTCTTTAAAAACAGTTTGCAAATTTTCATCGGACATTTGCGCTGTTTGTAATGAAATTTTGGGGTGAATCTCTATGGATTCAATGCGTTTGAACAATTGATCCCAGCGCGGGTCGTCCGGCTTGCTGGACGTCTTGGCAGCGAGCAAACAAAGCGCCCAGGCTCCCCTCGCCTTCCTCCGCATTTCCTCTGTGCCCTTCAGATAGGCGTTGGATGTGCGAAACATCTGCGCCTGGGTGACGTTACCCAGGCTCGGATCCAGACCAAATCCATTAACAACAGTTTCGTAGGCAATGGTTTTCGGAAGAACGATGTCTCCAATATTGGCAACGCTGATTTTCGTCTCAACGTCTTTCTCTGTTGCGCAATCACCCGCTGCCACCTGCCACACTTCATTCACGTCTGCTGGTGGTAGGCAGTTTTCCTCAAGACAAAAAGCAATTTTTATGGAGGGGGGAAGCGTTTGTTCAGAAGTAAAAATGGCTACTTGCGGCATGCCCAAAGTGGCGACAAGTAATTTGGCGCCATCCTTCCTTGCGGAGTCTTGATTTGTGATGATCGCAATTGCGGGAGCGGGTCTTGTCTCACAGGGTTCGCTCTGTTTTACGATTGCCATTGGCCTTGCCGGAACCCCACCAAGATAGCTGCTTTCAGCGAACTTCTTGCCAGGCACAACAGCACCAGCGGCAACAAAACTGCCGTTTTCTATACGAGCACCGGGCATTACAGACACATTGGCCGAGATCAGAACATTGTCGCCGATCCAGACGGGTTTATAAGAATATCCCCGCTCAAAAAAAGCACCCGGGTCATTGGGATCAATATCATGATTGGCGCTGTGCAGATAAAACCGGTTGCCAATGCGGACGTTGCGACCGATGCGAACCGCAGACGAGCCTTCAATCGTTGCATCGCGGTTGATACGCACACCATCGTCCAGCACAATCCGGTGAGGATGCGAAAAACGGCACCCTGCGTCTATGAGTACATCGCGACCAAAGCGCTGAAAAAACGGGCGGTATTCTTCCTGCCGAATCTTTATCCCTTCTGCACCTTCCAAAAACCAGTATTTTTTCTGCACATCTACCCACCGTTCCGCATCAGCCCAGCCAGTGCTGGCAGAAAAACCGTCAAGACGGGAATAAGGTTTCGAAGACAAATTCAGCGCTCCTTTATGTGCCTAACGCTTTCATAATAACATGTCCGTTTTTTTGGATAAAGTGTCCATCATCAAATAAAATAGGACAAATTGTGGTTTGGGATAAGAGAGATTTTTGCTCAACTGGTTTGATATATTAGGCGGCATTCTTGTGGTGTGTCTGACGTCAGACCGAAAATTGCTATTTTATTGTATGAGTTCAGATGAATTCGGAACTCATAACAAATGTACACGTGCCCTGAGTGCTATCCACTTCATTGGACTATGATACCCGCTCATGTAATCTTTTTCGCTTCTGCGAAGCAAATTTTAATATTATCGCAGATCAAAATAACTCGATAATATAATAATATTATGGAAATATTGCCGTACAAGACAAGATTCCATCCTGTAATCTCTGCCTTCGGAGAACGGTTTCAACTCAATTCATTTAACCCGTACCATCCCTCAAATCGCCCGACCTCAGCCTTATCGAACAGCCCTTCGCTAAAATCAAACCCTGAATGAGAATCGCCCAGAAACGAACAATCGGGGAAGCCTGGAGGTTCGGTGGCCATCATTGTAGGAACAATCACGCCAAATAAATGTGCAAACTACATCAAAAGCTCAAGGTATGGTTCAATCAAAACGTGAAAAGGTCTGGAGGTATTCAGGCTATCGTCGCTCCGGGGTTTTCGATGTTGCGAAAATATTTTTCTGGTTTGTGTCCTGATGATTTGATATAGCGCCGCCTGGTGGTCCGTTTTTTTTCCAACAGGGGTCATTGCGTTGTCAACAAACTGAAAATCGGCTGTGAGCATCTTAGAAACAATGGTCAAAGCGGATGATTTTCTCGCACCTCTGCAATTTCGGCATATCATACTGAGTAAAACTATTTATACATTAGGCTTGGTAAAACAACATGAATGATTGTCAAAAAATATCACTTTCCGTCATCGGCTGCGACCACTGGGGGGAAACATGATGCGGAATTTTCATAGACTCGGCGCGCTGGTGGCTGTCTGTGATTCCTCCCCCGACACCGCGGACACCATGGCGGCAGAATATGGCGTTAAAGCGCTTGGTGTCGATGATATACTGGCCGATGATGGCGTGGTGATCGCCGCACCCGCGCAATATCCATGTCGCCTCAAAAACCAGTTGGCCGCCCCGATTCAGGAAGGCTGGGCCGGACAGCCTGGAGTGCTTCATATTTTGATTGAATCAAAACCGCACTCTAGCTTTTTGTTTAAGCATGACAGGCTCTAACGCTGGTTGTAGAGACAGGTTCGCTCATGGCGGCATCCACCGCCATTTTTTGTCACGCGGCGCGCAGTGCCTCCGACGGGGCGGGCTGGCCGCCCGAAGCGCGGTCGCGCTTTTGGTCACACGTTCTGGTTACACTTGCCAACTCTGCCGTCCGTTTAGATCACGGAACCTGCGGCAGGCTTAAAGGGAGCGGGCATTGATATGACATCACCATCATTCAGTTCGCCGGGTGCGATGGCGCAATTGAGCGTCGATCTTCGTGCGCTCAGGGAAAATTACCAGACCCTGGCTGCTCTTGCCGGATCATCGCTGTGTGCCGGTGTGGTTAAGGCTGATGCTTACGGGCTCGGTGTTGAACCCGTATCCCGGGCATTGTGGCAGGCCGGGTGCCGGGTCTTTTTTGTCGCCATAGTGAGTGAAGCGGAAATCGTCCGCAAGCTGTTGCCGGATGCAGAGATTTACGTCTTCAATGGTTTGATAAAAGGCACGGCACGCGAATATGCACGCTTAAATCTACGTCCCGTTCTTGCCAGCAGGGAAGAAATCGACGAGTGGTCGCAATTTTGCCGGGACAAAAATGCACAGCTGCCTGCAGCTGTGCATGTGGATACCGGGATAAATCGTCTGGGTCTGAATTACGAAAATGCCTTACAATATTTTCAAACAGCGGGGGCTTTTCAGAGCTTCAATCTGTGTATGGTGATGAGCCATCTTGCCTGTGGAGATGAGCCCGCCAATGCACTCAATCAACAACAGATCAAAAAGTTTGCGGCTTTGCGCAAGCTCGCCCCTGAGGCAGTTTTCAGCCTGGCAAATTCAGCCGGTGTAATATCCGCTCCTGATACGCATTTCGATATGGTTCGCCCCGGGATTTCACTTTACGGCAGCAATCCGATAAAAGGATCGGGCACGATTATAAAACCTGTTGCCACTTTGAACGCCGCCGTATTGCAGGTGCGCGATGTGGCCGCCGGGCAATCTGTTGGTTATGGCGCGACGTTCATCTGCCAGCGGCCGACAAAAGTTGCCATACTGGGCCTTGGTTACGCAGACGGGTTCTTTCGCAATTTAAGCGGTTCCAACACGCAAATCCGCGCCCATGTCTATATTGATGGTCATTTGGCCCCGGTTATCGGTCGCGTCTCCATGGATATGATTGGTGTTGATGTTACGGATTTACCCGACAATTCTGTGGCTCGAGCGGTGATGGCGGAAATATTTGGTGAAAATATTTCGCTTGATGGGGTTGCGCACGCCAGTCAAACTCTTTCATATGAGGTCCTTACTCGTTTAGGGAATCGTTTCGACCGGATCTACCGGTAAAAAAGCAATCGAATAAGGGCTTTCCATTTGAATCCTCTCACAATTATTGGTCAATTTGTTCTTGGCGTGCTTGAGGAAACCGGTCGCTTAACCATTTTCACGCGCGATGCCGTGCGCCATATTGTGCTGCCGCCGATCTATTTCCGGCTGATTTTTGCGCAGATGGTCAAGATTGGCTACAACTCCCTCCCCGTTGTTGGCCTGACCGCATTTTTCACCGGCGGTGTGCTGGCCCTGCAGATTTATATTGGCGGCTCGCGCTTTAACGCCGAAAGTCTGGTTGCCTCCATCGTCGCATTGGGTATTACCCGCGAGCTGGGTCCGGTGATGGCCGGTCTGATGGTGGCCGGGCGTGTCAGTGCGGGACTGGCGGCTGAAATCGGCACCATGCGGGTTACTGAACAGATTGATGCGCTGCGCACATTGTCAACCAATCCGTTTAAATATCTGGTGGTGCCGCGATTGCTGGCGGCGACAATCACCATGCCGTTTCTGGTATTGATTGCTGATATTCTTGGGATTATGGGTGGCTATGTGGTTGGCACCAAAAGCCTCGGCTTTAATGGTGCGGTCTATATCCGCAATTCAGTGGATTTCATCGAGTTTAATGATGTCGCTTCCGGGCTGGTCAAGGCAGCCGTCTTCGGCTTTATCATTGCTCTCATGGGGTGTTATCATGGCTATCAAAGTAAAGGCGGGGCGCAAGGCGTTGGCCGCGCAACCACCAATGCAGTTGTCTCCGCATCCATTCTCATTCTGGCGGCAAATTACGCCCTCACCTCGTTGTTGTTCTCATGACCGGTAGCTCTGAATTTCATATTGAACTGAATGATGTTCACAAGAATTTTGGCCCCAAAAAGGTTCTTGATGGTATCAACCTGCAAGTAAAACGCGGTCACTCCATGGTCGTTATCGGTGGCTCGGGCACCGGTAAATCGGTGATGCTCAAATGCATTATCGGCCTTATGACACCGACCTCGGGCAACATTCTCCTTGATGGCCAGGAAGTCGGCCATCTTCCCCAGCATGAACGCGATAAGCTCATGAGCAAATTCGGCATGCTGTTTCAGGGGGGGGCTTTGTTCGACAGTCTGCCAGTATGGGAAAACGTTGCTTTCCGGCTGATTCAGGGTGCCGGCATGGACCGTGACGAAGCGCGGGAAAAGGCGCAGGAAAAACTGCGTCAGGTGGGCCTTGGCGCAGAAGTGATGGACCTCAGCCCCAATGAATTATCCGGCGGCATGCAAAAACGCGTAGGCCTTGCCCGCGCCATTGCTGCTGACCCCGAGATTATCTTCTTTGACGAACCCACCACCGGTCTCGATCCGATTATGGCGGACGTTATCAATGATCTGATTGTTGATTGCGTCAAGCGCCTCGGTGCCACCGCCATTTCAATCACTCATGACATGGCAAGTGCGCGCAAGATTGGCGATGATGCCGCCATGATCCATAAAGGACGCATCATCTGGAGCGGCGATGTATCGACCATTGACAACAGCGGCAATGAATATGTCGAACAGTTTATCCACGGTCGCGCCGAAGGGCCGATACAGATGGATATTCTTAAAGCCTGAATGTGGTATAATCTGATATGGCTCGGCAATCACGCGAATTTACCTGTCAGTCCTGTGGTGCTTCAAGCGCCAAATGGGCCGGTCGTTGCGACGGTTGTGGCGGCTGGAATACCATTGTTGAAGAAGTCGGTGCAACCTCAGGCATTGCCGCAGGGCCGGTAAAAAGCAGGCTTTCAAAAGGCCGGGTGATTGAACTGCAACCGCTGAGCGGCAAGAACGATGAGCCTGATCGTATTTTTTCCGGAATTGATGAATTTGACCGGGTTGCCGGTGGTGGTCTGGTGCCGGGATCAGCCATTCTGG
>CAZVAZ010000004.1:0-39348 GCA_964625235.1 uncultured Hyphomicrobiales bacterium | reverse complement strand
GCTTTTGCCAGATCACGGCCGCGTGCAGTGGTGGCATAGACATGATGGAGATCGCTGATAGCTTCGGTGGTTGATTGAAACACCTGCGCATTATCAACGACATGGGTGGCCCCGGCAGCAGCTTTAGTGGCCCATTCGCTGGGCCAGCCATCACGCGGAGTAACCAGCCGCATTTCATCCAGGCCAAAATTGGCCATGGCGCGCGCAGCTGTTCCGATATTCTGCCCCAACTGGGCTTCCACCAGAATTATCGTCGGTTGAAATTCGTTCATCGTCAACTTTCACATTCAATATATTATCTGCCTGTTCACTAGCATTTTATATTGATCTGAGAAACAAACGTTTAAGCTGTGTTATTTGCGGAACGGTTTGGGTGGAAAGAATAAATGATCCTGTTTTTCAACCGCCAGATGACAGGAAATACAAAAATTCACTTTGTCAGATCCCACCCCATTTGTGGTGCCGAATAAGCTGCCATCAGGCATAATCATGGTATAACGCCAGTCACCACTGACATACTTGAAACCCTCCGGCATTTTTTCCATCAAAAACAAAGGTCCGGGGAGCGTTTTATTATCATCTGTGACAGCGTAACTGTCTTTGGCAACAATCGACCCTACCGGCAGTTTCCCGGCAGTTTCATATTTACCATAAGCGCTGGCGATTGGGTTGGCATAGTGATTGACAAACCGTCGCCCGTGGGTGGCACTTCGAAACGGGGCGGTGTTATACAATTGCCACTTCTGATAGGCTTGTGCCGCATCAATGCCTGATGAGGCATAATTACGTGCCATTTTTTCGCGAATATTTCTGTAAATAGTACCAGCTTCCCCATTGCTCAGATCAGCAGGATTGGGCAATCTGAAATGGCGGCGCGGCGCACTGCCATCCTGATTTGGTTCGTTGGAAACAATAGGTTTTGGCTGTTCATTTTCAAGCCGCGTGTTTTCACCGCCTTGCGCTGTCACTGTAAATGTCAGCCCCGCGATCAATACAGTTAAAACCGCATATTTCAAACGACCAGCTGACTGGGGATATCCACCCGGTTTGCTCGCCGGTTGCATGTTTTATTCCTTCATTAGACCAGATCAAATCATCTATAGTCTAATGTGGGCACTCCATGCTGATTGGGAAAATCACAACACCTCACTAATGCGCGATAAGATGTTATATTTCTTGAGGCTAGGCAGCACCCGCTGCGCGTACAGTTTCTTTGACAGTCTCGAACTTGTTGACCAGATGACGTTTGAGAACCTCACTCAAGGCCACCCCGTTGCGAGCACTTAAAGCGGCAATAATTTCTTCGTGTTCACTCACAGCCTGTTGCCAGCGCTTTTTTGATATGTTGGCAACGTAGCGTGCGCGCCGCACCTGGCCGGACAGGCCGCGATACATATTTGTAAGCGTTGCATTATCGGCGGCTGCAAGAATTTGATTATGTATTTCCTGATTACAGCGGAAATACTCCGGCATTTCATTTGCCTGATAGTGGGTAATCATCTGTTGGTGCAGCTGTCGGATTGCATCTATGGCCGTATCAGAAATGCGCGCACACGCCAGCTCGCCGGAAAGTGCCTCAAGTGCCCCCATCACCGGAAAAGCCTCTTCGAGGTCTTCCAGGGTCAACTGCGATATGGTTGCACCCTTGTTGGGGGTGAGTGTAATCAGCCCCTCGGACGCCAACACCTTCAGGGCTTCACGCAACGGTGTGCGCGAGACACCAAATTTTGATGCGAGATTTTGTTCCGGCACTTTGGTGCCCGGTTCAAGGTCCCCCGTCACTATCATTTCACGCAGGCGGTCTATCAGTTCATCGTGTAACGAGCGGCGCACAATCATGGCGGGCTCCATCAATTCAGTCAAAATCTGTCTCCTTCAGATGTTGTTTCAATACCATGGCCACATGCTGTGCCTGCCGCTGCGTCCCATGGCTGATTTGCTGGCGGCACGATGTGCCATCGGCAACAATGAGTGTGGCGTCATCAGCCTCACGCACGGCAGGCAACAAAGCCAGTTCCGCCATTGCCACCGATGTATCATAGGTTTCAGCACCATAGCCAAAGGCCCCGGCCATGCCGCAACAGCTCGATTGCACGGTCTCAACTTTCAACCCCGGGACAAGTGCCAGCACCTTTTCAACCGAACTCATGACGTCGAAGGCTTTCTGGTGGCAATGTCCGTGCAGTAGTGCTTTTGAGGCCGAGGCGCTTTGCAGTTTCAAATTGAACCTGCCCGCGTCGATTTCATCTGCGACGAATTCCTCAAACAGAAATGCCGCATTGCCCGCAGCCTTGGTATCTTCACCCGGCAACAGGCTTTGAAACTCATCACGCAACGATAAAAGACACGATGGCTCAAGACCGACAATAGCTATGTTACGCTCAACATAAGGTTTTACCGCAGCTAAAAACCGCGCCATTTCGGCTTTTGCCTGTTCCACCAGTCCCGCTGACAGCAACGTGCGGCCACAGCACAAAGGACGCTTCCCCTGTTCCGCACCAAGGTGATGAACGCGATACCCCGCCGCTATCAAAACATCGCGCGCTGCACCCAGGTTTTCAGGTTCGAAATATCGACTGAACGTATCGGCAAACAGCACAACCTCTTTACCATTCTCAGGCCCTTCCGCCGCAGGTGGTGAAAATATATCCCGCCGCCACTTTGGCAATACGCGTTTGGCATTGAACCCGGTTATCCATTCACTCAAAACAGCCATGCCAGGCAGTTGGTCACGCAGGTTCAACAATCCAGAAACCCGGCTTGCATAAAGTGCATAGTGCGGCAGGTAGGCCACCAGACGATCGTGCAGTGACAGGCCATGTTTTTGCTGGCGCTGGTTCAATACTTCAATTTTCATTTTCGCCATATCGACACCGGTGGGGCATTCACGTTTGCAGCCTTTGCACGACACACACAGTTTCATGGTGTCCATCATCTCGTCGCTGGTAAATGCATCCGGTCCCAACTGCCCTGAAATTGCCAGCCTGAGAGAATTGGCGCGACCACGGGTGCTATCGCGTTCATCGTGGGTAACGCGAAACGACGGACACATGACACCGGCATCAAACTTGCGGCAGGCACCATTGTTGTTGCACATCTCAACCGCACCCTGAAACCCGCCGCCAGCACCATAATATTGCGACCAGTCAAAGGCGGTTTTAACCTCCGCAACCTGATAATCCTGGCCGTAGCGAAACAGGGATCGGTCGTTCATTCTGGGTGGGTTGACAATTTTTCCTGGATTAAAAATATTTGTGGGATCAAAGAGTTGTTTAATTTCTTCAAAGGTTTGAATTAACTTTTTTCCATACATTTTTTCATGAAATTCCGAGCGCACAAGCCCATCACCATGTTCGCCGGAATGCGCACCTTTGTACTCCTTGACCATGTCGAAGGCTTCTTCGGCAATGGCCCGCATGGCATTGGCATCATGTTCAAGTTTCAAATTGAGAACCGGACGCACATGCAGACACCCGACGGACGCATGTGCATACCAGGTGCCGATTGTATTGTGCCGCGCAAACACAGCTGTGAGGCGTTTGGTGTACTCTGCCAGATGCTCCAGCGGCACGGCGCAATCTTCAATGAACGACACCGGCTTGCCTTGGGATTTCATCGACATGACAATATTGAGACCGGCTTTGCGCAACTCCCACAGGGCTTTTTGCCGAACCGGGTCTATTACCTCAACCACCGCATCATTAAAACCCAGGTCCCCCATGAGTTCGCCAAGCTGTTTCAACCGCCGCATATTTTCGCCGCGATCATCCTCGGCAAATTCAACCAGCAACAGTGCATCCGGACGGCCCTGCACGAAGCTTTCAACTGTCTTGCGATAGATGGGAATATCGCGGGCCAGTTCCATGATTGTGCGGTCAACCAGTTCAACTGCTGTGGGTTTCAACCTGACAATATGCTGAGCTGCATCCATGGCACCGTAAAATGTGGGAAAATGACAGACGCCGACAACCTTGTTTTGCGCAATCGGTGACAGCTTAAGTCTCAACATTGTTGTCAGACCAAGTGTTCCTTCTGAACCGACCATAAGCTCTGCCAGATTGATGTCGCTTTCACCGGGCACCAGAGCATCAATATTGTATCCTCCTACCCGCCGGGTCAGGGCAGGAAACCTTGCGGCAATTTCGTCTGCATCACGCTTGCCGATTTTAAGGAGTTCACTCACCAGGTTCGACGAAACATCGCGCGCGGCCAGTGGTCCAAAATGAAACCTCGATCCTCCCGGCAGGATTGCATCGAGTGAAGCTACATTGTCACGCATAATGCCATAGCGAATGGACCGGGTGCCGCACGAGTTGTTACCGGCCATACCGCCTATGGTCGCCCTGCTGGCGGTGGAGACATCAACGGGAAACCACAAGCCCTTCGATTTTAATCTGGCGTTGAGATGATCAAGCACAATACCCGGCTCAACTTCGCAAACCTTCTGTTCCTCATCAAAAGATATAAGCCGATTGAGATATTTGGACATATCCAGCACCAGCGAAGCACCAACGCTCTGGCCGCTTTGCGACGTACCGCCACCGCGCGGCAGGATTGAAACGCCTTCTTCTCTGGCTATTTCCAGTGCCACCTCCACATCGTCCCAGGTTTTCGGCACCACGACACCAAGAGGCATGATCTGATAGATTGAAGCATCTGTCGCATACATCCCGCGCGAAAATCGATCAAACAGCACCTCACCCTGCACAGCTTTGCCCAACTTAATGGCCAGCGGGGGTGAATCAGCACTTGACTTTGAGATTGTATTCATAATTCATAATACAAATATCAAAACCTTTTCGCAAGCGATCAATTTCAATTCATGAGTTAAGCCAAATGAAAAACACCACCCGCACCCCCGGCCGGCATTTTCTGCAAATCCCCGGCCCGACCAATGTTCCCGACCGCATTTTGCGCGCCATGGCGCAGCCTATAATTGATCATCGCGGGCCTGACTTTGCAGCATTAGGCCGCAAGGTGCTCGAAGGTATTAAACCCATCTTCAAATGTTCGGGCCCGGTCTATATTTTCCCGGCATCAGGAACCGGTGCCTGGGAAGCGGCATTGATAAACACCCTGTCGCCGGGAGACCATGTATTGATGGCTGAAACCGGGCACTTTGCCACCCTGTGGCGCAATCTGGCGCTAAAGGTTGGTCTTGAACCGGTATTTATCGAGGGCGACTGGCGCGGTGGTGCAGATGCTGTCGAACTTGAGGCACGTCTGCGCCAGGACAAGGGCCATGAAATTAAAGCCGTGTGCGTGGTGCACAATGAAACCTCAACCGGTGCGGTTACCAACATTGCCAATGTCAGAGCGGCAATTGATGCAGCCGCCCACCCGGCATTGCTGATGGTGGATACCATTTCATCACTTGCCTCAATCGATTACGCCCACGATGACTGGGGCGTTGATGTGACGGTTGCAGGATCACAAAAAGGCCTGATGTTGCCACCGGGACTGAGTTTCAATGCAGTCAGCGACAAAGCGCTTGAGGCCGCCAAAACATCAATATCTTATAAATCCTACTGGTCATGGAGCGAGATGGACGGCCCCAATGCCAATGGTTATTTTCCCTATACACCGGCCACAAACCTGCTCTACGGGCTGTCTGAAGCCATCGACATGCTGGCGGAAGAAGGCCTCGACAATGTTTTTGCCCGCCATAAGCGTCACAGTGAAGCCACCCGGCGGGCGATAAATACCTGGGGTCTGGAAATACTGTGCCGCAACCCTGACGAATACAGCCACAGCCTCACAGCGGTTATGATGCCCGATGGCCACAGCGCTGACAATTATCGCCGGATGGTACTCGAACATTTTGATATGTCTTTGGGCTCAGGCCTTGGCAAGGTAGCCGACAGAATTTTCAGGATAGGACATCTTGGCGACATCAATGACCTGACCCTGCTCGGCACACTTGCCGGTGTGGAAATGGGCCTGTCCCTTGCCAATGTTCCGCACAGCCCCAATGGTGTAAAAAGCGCTATGGATTTTCTAACTACACAGGCAGATTGATTTTAATGACAGATGTAATCCTGACAGAAATTGACGGTGCAATTGCCACCGTCACTTTGAACCGGCCGGAAAAACTCAATGCCCTTACCCGGCCCATGTGGCGCGGGCTCGGCGATACACTCAACGCGCTGGACGCCAACTCTGCGGTGCGTTGTATTATCCTGCGCGGGGCTGGCGGCAAGGCGTTTTCGCCCGGCAATGATATTTCCGAATTTGCAACCCAGCGCTCAACTCCCGCCCAGGCCAAAGATTACGGCAATGATCTCTACCACGGCCTGCAAGGTCTGACCAAGTGCAACACCCCGACCCTGGCCCTCATCGAAGGCATTTGTGTCGGCGGCGGGCTCGAAGTAGCCGCCTTGTGTGATTTGCGCATATGCGGAAAATCCAGCCGTTTTGGTGTGCCCATCAAACGCCTGGGGCTGGTGATGGCCTATCCCGAAATATCCGGTCTGCTGAACCTGGTGGGAGAAGCGGTAACCCGGGAAATCCTGCTGGAGGGCCGGATATTCAGCGCCGATGAGGCATCGGCAAAAGGACTTGTCACCCGCGTTGTGGCAGACGATGAAGTTGAGCGTGAAGCCTTTGAGACAGCTACACGCATTGCCGAAGGTGCCCCGCTGGTAGCCGCCTGGCACAAGAAATTCATTCGCCGCCTCAGAGACAAAACACCCTTGAGCGAAGCCGAACTTGATGAGGCTTATGAATGTTACGATACGGAAGATTTCGACATCGGATACAATTCGTTTTTGACCAAGACCAAACCGGAATTCAAAGGACGGTGATATGAGTAACGATCAACGGCCGGGACCTTTAAGTGGTGTGCGGGTAATTGAGCTTGCCCATATTATGGCCGGGCCTGTCTGCGGTCTGATGCTGGCCGACATGGGGGCCGATGTTATCAAGGTGGAAAAGGTTCCAGGCGGTGATGATTCACGGCGGTTTTTGCCCCCTGATATTGACGGTGAATCAGCCGCTTTCATGATGATGAACCGTAACAAACGCGGCATAGCACTTGATTTAAAACAAAAAATCGCTCGTGACGCCTTGCTTGAACTGATCAAAACTTCTGATGTTATTATTGAAAATTACCGCATCGGCACGATGGAAAAACTTGGCCTTTCCTATGATACCCTCAAAGCCATAAACCCCGGCCTGATATATTGTGAGGTCTCGGGCTTTGGCCGCACCGGGCCTTATAAAACCCGTGGCGGATTTGACCTCATCGCTCAAGGCATGTCGGGTCTTATGTCAATAACCGGCGAAGGCCCCGACCGTCCACCGGTCAAGGTCGGTGCACCCGTGAGCGACATTACCGCTGGCATTATTGCCGCTCTGGGCATCGTTTCAGCTTACACCCATAAGCTCAAAACCGGTGAAGGCCAGCGTGTTGACACGTCGTTGTTTGAAGCTGCCATCACCCACACCTACTGGCAATCAGCCATCTGCTTTGCCACCGGCACCCCCCCCGGCCCCATGGGCTCGGCGCATCCGCTTAATGCGCCTTACCAGTCGTTCAAATCCAAAGATGGCTGGATTAACGTGGGCGCTGCCAACCAGAAAAACTGGGAGGCCATGTTAGGCGTTATCGGTGCCAGTGAACTGAATGAGGATGAACGTTTCAGCACCAATGAGGCCCGGCAAAACAATCTCAAAATCCTGGTTGAGATAATTGACGAACATATAGTGACAAAAACCACCGCTGAATGGATGACGTTGCTGGAGGCCGTTGGTGTTCCCGCCGGCCCGGTGTTAAACGTCGCCCAGATGCATCGCGACCCCCAGGTGATTGCCCGTGAAATGGTCACACAAGTTGAACACCCCACAGCAGGGACGGTCGAAACCATCGGCCTGCCGATAAAGTTTTCAAAAACCCCCGGCAAGGTAAAAGACGCAAGCCCGCTCTATGGCCAGCATACGGCTGAAGTGCTGGAGGAACTGGGGTTGGATGCGGACAGGATTGCTGAAATGCTGAAGACGAAAGCAGCCATTTGCGCTTGAAGAAAATTGCTTTTAACAGGTTGCAAAGTTTCCTTCTTCGTCATCCTCGGGTTTGTCCCGAGGATGACGGATCGGGTGGGTTCGGTTAAATACTACCTGCTCTAATGAGCTTTTGATTTCTCATGTTTGCGCAAGGGAGCCGCCAAAAACCTCGCAGCGGCTTCTGCCCGCGCCGGATCATATTTTTTAACCAGAGCCAGCGCATCTTCTCCCAGTGACTTGTCATCAGCATTTTTGCTGGCCTGAATTGCATATCTCAGCAGGTTTGCGTCCTTTGGAATGACGGGCAAAAGCTTACGGATGTGGGGGATTGCATCATTATAGAGACCCGAAAATGTGAGCGCTACAATGAGGCTGAAGCGGGTATTGATGGCAAGCGGATCGCGAACAAGCGCTTTTTCCAGTAATTGCCGCGACAATTCCAGATGGCGCTCCCTTCCCAATGCAACAGCGGCATCATCCATCAACTGGCGATTGTTGCTGATAGCGCATGTATCGCTCAAATTCTGTGCCATCGGTTTTGACATTTTTCCCCGTGGCGGCAGATTATCGAGAAAATCAATACATGCTCTGGTGGCTGCACCGATAGCTTTTGATTTTTCAGTAAATTGTTTGCCGCTCAACGCCTTCAGCTTTTCAATGGCACCCACGGGAAACGCGTCATAGCGCCCCACACCGCCCGAAGCGATAATACCCACCAGACGCCCTTTTTCATCCACCAGAGCACCTCCACTGTTTCCCGCCTGGCTTAACGCTGTATGTTGCAGGCGCGCAAAAGGCGCTGTTGGCGAGGGTTTCAATAAAACTTTCCCCGGTGGATACACGCGTATTTTGCGACGGGAAAGATCCGCACCAATTGTATAAAGCGCCAGGGTTTCGTCTGCCGCACCTGAACGCAACAAAGGCCCCTCGCCCAGGTTTTCTGCCCGGATCAGCACGAGATCGCCTTCGTAGCCCGTGGCAATGACGCGGCCTGGTATCCTGTCGCCGTTTTTAGCGGTGATGGTGACATTACTTTGGTCAGCGGTAACATGGCGGTTGGTAACCAGCAGATCAGGGCCGATGCGCACGGCACTGGCAAAGGGATCAAACGAGGAAATAACAAAAACCGCAGCGCGCGCGGAACACACTGGCTCGGGTGCCTGACAGGCAATTTCCTGCGCCGTGACGCCTGCCGAATAGCTTAATGACAGGCCAAAGCCCATAGCCACCAGGGCGCTGATATTCTGATTTATGACCATTTTCATATCACCACCATCATGATGTGAAATTCACAATCTTACAATAGTGCATTGTGGCAGCAAACCCGCTATTGTCCGGTAAATATGAAAATTGCACAGGATTTCAACCCATGAACCGCAAAACCCGCCGCGCTGGCGTCGCTGAAGGAGACCTCGATACAACAAGCTTCCTTAAAACCGCCGATTTATTTATCGATGTCGCCAACCGCCAAAACAAGAAAATCAAAGCCACTGATTTACAGATGGCCTTCCTCTATGCCGCCGCGCGATACAATGCGTTCGTCGCAAAACACATCATCAACGTCGAAAAACACGAAGAGTTTGTGGAGAAAATGACCAAAGAATACCAGGAAATGCTACGCCAGAACCTGGCCGACGATGAACTGGGCCGACCATCGGATTAAGGGTATGGGGGCAGGCTTTAAATGGTGAAATTCACGTGTACCGGACCCTTTGGTCTGTCTCAAATTTTCTTGCGCCAGCCTGAAAGCCTAACACGGATCAGCCAGAATATCATTGTTAGGGCGGCTGCGAAGATCAAAGCTGTCATACGGCCTTGCTTACATCATTTCGTTACCCCATATTGAGGTTGGATACAGATTTGATGAGGGTCATATGAAGAATGTTAGTTTTCTGCATGGGTTGATTGACTCAATTGTAGTGCGTGGCCGGTCTTTGCTGGAGGGGGGATCGGACGGTAAGGTTGATCTTGATACGCTGATGGAACTTTCGCGCGCGCTTGTTGCGGGCCATGGTGAATTTTCCGGCTCGTTGCTGGCGCAGCAGATCATCACCGGATACAGCACCCTCAGTGACGACGACAGACTGGCATTTTTTCAGTTTCTGGCTTCCGAATTTGTGCCTGATAAATCGAGACTTGAGGCAAGTGCGCGAACGTATCTGGATGACCCCTGCCCTGATCACCTGGCCCGGCTGGCGGATGATGTTGAAGGGCCGCGTCAGGAGTTTTTTCGCCGCTTGAACCTTACCGCCAATGGTGCGCGCGCCATGGTTGCCATGCGGCTTGACTTGCTGAAAAACCTTAAAAGTCATCCGGAACTGAAGGTTGTTGACAAGGATCTTATTCATCTGTTCGGCTCGTGGTTCAACCGGGGATTTCTGGTGTTGCGCCGCATTGACTGGTCAACATCGGCACAGACGCTTGAGAAAATTATCAAGTATGAAGCAGTGCATGAAATCAGCGACTGGAATGATTTGAAGCGTCGGCTTGACCCTGTCGATCGGCGTTGTTTTGCGTTTTTTCATCCCGCTTTAATGGATGATCCTCTTATTTTTGTTGAAGTAGCGTTAAGCCAGGATATCCCCGCTTCCATTCAGGGATTGTTAGCGGAAGAAACGCGTGCAAAACCGCAAACGCCTTCAACGGCAGTATTTTATTCCATCTCCAATTGCCAGAAAGGGTTGCAGGGAATTTCGTTTGGCAATCTTCTCATCAAGCAGGTGGCCACTGATCTCGCACATGAAATCCCGTCTCTCAAAAATTTCGTTACCCTGTCGCCAATCCCGCGCTTTGCTTCATGGCTGAAAGATGTACTGGCAGGCCAGAACTATGGCGCTTTGACGCCTGTTGAAATTGAGAAGCTGGAAGACCTTGAAACTATCGACTGGCATCGAGACGATGATGCGCGCGCACAACTTGAGGCACCGCTTAAACATCTGGTCGCCCGCTACCTGCTCAGTGCCAAATCACCACGTAATCAGACACTTGATCCGGTGGCACGTTTTCACCTCGGCAATGGCGCACGGCTGGAGCGCATTAACTGGCTCGGCGATTTATCACCAGCCGGCATCGAACGTTCCCATGGATTGATGGTCAATTATCTCTACGATTTAGCCAGCGTTGAGGCCAATCACGAGGCCTACGTCAATGAGGGCGTGATTGCGGCTACAAACCCGGTGACAAAACTACTGCGCGGCAAGCCCGCAACCGAGGTACAAAGCCTGGCCCCCAAACAATCTGCGGTAGGCTGACAGACTTAATGGTCTGGCAACTTATTTACTGCAAATTGTCACTAATTGATTCTGTTTATCTGGAAACCCGCAAGAATTGCGGGTTGACGTCTCGCAAGGATTGCGAAAATGGGCGACGTTGCTGCTCTGATATCTTCGGGAGGACCTCCTCCCAGCAAAGCCAAGGCCACCGATTTTTTTGGTGGCAGAACGGCTGTGTCCGTTTTTTCAGTCGGTGTCGGTGGTGGTGCTACTGACAGCCAGCTTGCCGCCAAAGCCATTATCGCATCAAACGAGCGTGAGATAAACCGCATCCGTGGTTATAAGGTGCAACTTACACCGTCGGATAATCAGCGGCTCAGGGTTCTCAGAGACAATATTATCACCATCAATGAGCGGGCAACGAGCGCCACGGCGTCGGGCAAGGATTTTGAAGACCGGATCAGATATCTGGCCGAAGCCGACCGGATACTAGGTAAACCGTCTGCCGATGTTGAAGCTGATGATATTCTGGCGACCTTGAGAGAAAAGATAAATGACCTGCTGGCACCAAAACTAAACCCGGCCGTTGAAAGGCGGGTCAAGACGCTTGAAACGTTGAAATCCTCATTTGAGGCGCAGGTTGCCAGAAACGTAGAAAACCGTAATCCACAGTTGCAGTTGCAGAATGTCACCCGCCAGTTGCTCAACCTTACTCCTGCACGTGCGGTCAGTGAATTATCGGTGGCCGAACGCAAAGAATATGATCAACTGGCCAGCCTCACCAACCTGCATGTGGGTGATAAACTGGTTTTGAACAGCCGCGAGGCCATCCGCGTGGCCGATTTACAGACATCAATCAACTCGCTTAGATCCTCGCTGCCCGCCGATACCAGCGGCCAGCCCACAGCAGCAGACGTGGCGCGTGCTTACACGCGCCTGGCCTGATGCGTGTCACTATTTCCTTTTGTGCGCACGTGAATAGTCGATATTTGGCCCCTTGGGTACGATTTGCGTGGGGTTGATGGAGGTTTGGCTGACGTAATAGTGGCGTTTGATCTGGTCAAAATCCACCGTTCCGGCGATACCGTCAACCTGGTATAATTCGCGCAGGTATTCCGACAGGTTGGGATAATCTTCAATAGATCTGATGTTGGTTTTGAAGTGACCGTGATAAACACAGTCAAAGCGTATCAGCGTGGTGAACAAGCGCCAATCGGCTTCGGTTATCACCGCTCCCGCCAGATATTTTTGCGCACCTAAAGTTTTCTCGATTTCGTCAAGCGTATCAAACAGGGCGACAACGGCTTTTTCATAAGCTGCCTGGGTGGTGGCGAAACCGGCGCGATAAACGCCGTTGTTGATGTTGGGATAGACGGTTGCGTTTATTGCGTCGATTTCATCGCGCAGGTTTTCGGGAAAATAATCCGGTGTTGTTGCAGTAATTTCACTGAAAGATGCATTGAACATTCTGATGATTTCAGAAGATTCATTGTTGACGATTGTTTCGGTTTTACGGTCCCACAATATGGGTACGGTGACACGACCGGAATATTGCGGATCAGCCTTGGTGTAAATCTGGTGGGCAAAGTCGAACCCGTAGAGGTCGTCCCCCCGGGATCTGCCATCAATTTTGAACTCCCAGCCGTTTTCGAGCATATCGGGATGAACTATTG
Source organism: uncultured Hyphomicrobiales bacterium (assembly GCA_964625235.1). Taxonomy (GTDB): domain Bacteria; phylum Pseudomonadota; class Alphaproteobacteria; order Rhizobiales; family JAJFHR01; genus JAJFHR01. The sequence continues at coordinate 26,462 of CAZVAZ010000004.1, read as the reverse complement.
ACAGGGAGATGATGTCCTCAAGTTTTTTGAGCTTGCGGAATATAAGCGTTCGATGAGCCCACGGGCATGCCAGAGAAATGTACAGGTGATAACGGTTGGCCTCAGCCTTGAAACCAGCCTTGCCGGTTGGACCGGCAGAGCCGTCAGCGGTTATCCAGTTGCGAAACTGACTTTCGCCGCGTTTGAATTCACCCTTTGTGGTTTCGGTATCGTACCAAACGTCATGCCAGATGCCATTAACAAGTTTGCCCATGAGTTTTTCGCCTGTTGTTTTCTATACCCGACAGGTAGTCATCGCGTATTCAGTTGGCAATGCCCATTTAGCACTAAACATAATTTCCAAATTGGAACTAATGAGTTGACCAATAGGTAAACTTCCACGGCTGCGGAATAATCTACTCCATCACAATCTTTGGCGCGGGCTTTGCGTGAGTGCCATCATCTTTTTCGACTTCAGCCCAAACGCGTTTTGCCAGATCACGGTAAAGACCGGCGTGATTGCTGTCGGGGTCTGAAATGACGATGGGCTGGCCTTCATCCGAGCGGCGTCTGATTTCGATATCCAGCGGGATTTCGCCCAAGAACGGCACGCCGAGTTTTTCAGCTTCGGCACGCGCACCGCCATGGCCGAAAATTTCGGCACGATGACCGCATTCGGGACAGCAATAATAGCTCATATTCTCGACAATCCCCAGCACCGGCACATCAACCTTGCGGAACATGTTGAGACCTTTGCGCGCATCAATCAGGGCAAGGTCCTGCGGGGTTGAAACAATGACGGCACCGGCAAGCGGCACCTGCTGGGCCATGGTCAATTGTGCATCTCCAGTGCCCGGTGGCATATCGACAACCAATACATCAAGTTCGCCCCAGGCAACCTCGCGCAACATCTGGGTGAGCGCAGATATAACCATGGGTCCGCGCCAGATCATCGGTGTGTCTTCTTCGACCAAAAAACCCATGGACATGACCTTGAGGCCAAAGCCTTCCATCGGTTTCAACACATTACCTTTGGCCGGTTGCGGACGCCCGGTGATGGCCAGAAGGCGCGGCAGCGAGGGTCCGTAAATATCGGCATCGAGGACACCGACCTTTAGGCCGTTAATCAAAAGACCAAGGGCGAGATTTACCGCCGTGGTGGATTTTCCCACCCCGCCTTTGCCCGAGGCAACAGCAATGATGTGTTTAACACCGGGAACACCGGCAATCTGCGCAGGCGCACCCGCACCGGGGCCACCCATGGGCGGTGGCGGAGCGGCATTATTGGAACGTGGTGGAGGCGGGCTGGCTGCTGGTGCCGGGCCTGCCCCCGGTTTTTTTTCAGCCGTCAGGGTCACAATCGCATTTTCGATGCCGGGAATTTCCAGAACCATTTGCCGGGCGGCATTGCGTAAAGGCTCAAGCTCATCGGCACGTGCGGGGTCGACCATTATCGAGAAATAAACAGTGCCGTTATCGATAACGACTTCTGACACCATGCCCAGTGAGACAATGTCGTCGGTTAATTCAGGGCCTTTGACCCGCGCCAGACCGGCGAGAACTGTTTCTTTTGTTACTGTTGTCATACGGCATGCGGATTTATCTCCGCCTCCTGTGGTTGATATGATTTGTTATCTTTGGTCTACCAGATCACCACGGGCAAACAAACCTAATTATCGTTGCGTGCCGCCGGTTTTATCTGACTGGCGTCGAGCTTTTTGGTAATCTCTTCGCCCGAGGGGAGTTTTGCCGCCTTATCGCCTATCCATGCCAGAATATCCTGCCACACCCGCTTTGCCTGCTTATCGCGCAGCAACATGTGCCAGCCATCTTTGTAATAGACCACGCGTTTTGGCGAGCCAATAGCTTTCATGGTTTTGAAAGTCGGGTCACTGGGAACAATCTGATCATTGGCGCCATAAAGATAAAGCACCGGTTTGGTAATTTTTGGTGAGGCATCGTAAGCCTCATCCATCAAAGATACGAGGCCGTAGATTGCATCTATTCTGGTATCCCTGACCATGAGGGGGTCTTTGCCCAGTTTGCGCAACATTTCAACATTATCCGATGGCCACACATTGAGACCACTGCCCGAGGCGGTTGACGCCGGTGAAATATGGGCTGCAGACCAAAGACTGGCGCGATAAAACACGTTCATCGAGCGCCAGCCCCACACGGCGGGTGCCACCAGAACAACGCCATTGGTCTGGGCGAGCCAGCCCTTGCCGAGTGCCGCCATGGCCACGGCTCCGCCCATGGACACGCCGATAACATATAACGGTAATTCTGGATTGCGGGCCTTGACCAGATTGACGAAGGTGACAAGATCGCGGGTCATGGCTTCGCTGCCTGCCCAAATCCCGCGATTGGGGTTTTTGCCGAAACTGCGCTGATCGAACGCATATGTGCTGATCCTGCGTTTTGCAAACCATTTGGCTGGCGTATCAAACGCGTTGCTGTAATCATTAAACCCGTGCACGGCCACAAGTATCGCTTTTGGTCTTTTTGCTTTCCACACCCGCAATGGCAAAGCGATGCCATCTTCCATAACAGCCACGTCAGCTTTTAACTCGGCTACAACATTTTCCTCGCCAAGCTGTTGCACCAAAGGAGTGCAGGCAGAAAACAGCAGAACCAGGAAAAATGTAGCAAGACGAGGAAATGATTTCATAGAATCAGCCGCATTTGAGCAAAATACTGTGTCGAAAAGCGCTCTAACATGTCAGTCGGCCAACCTCTTTTTTCAAATACGGTAATATCTCTGCCTCAAACCACGGGTGCTTTTTCAACCACCCGGTATTGCGCCAGGATGGGTGCGGCAACGGCAAACACCGCGGGTATACTTCCCGATTAACACAGTTTTGCCAGTCCCTCACAGTGTCGGTGAGAGATTTTTTATGGATGCTGCCTAAATGCCACTTTTGCGCATATTGGCCGATTACCAGAATAAGCTCGATTTGGGGTAGAAGTTTGAAGATATCGGCCCGCCATCTGGGTGCACATTCGCGCCGTGGCGGCAAATCTCCACCCCTGACATCAAGGCCGGGAAAACAAAACCCCATGGGCACAATGGCAAGGCGGCTTTGATCATAAAACACATCCCTGCCAATCCCCATCCACGTCCGCAGCCTGTCGCCACTGGGATCATCAAACGGTATACCGGATTTGTGCACCCGCGTTCCCGGCGCCTGCCCGGCAATACACAGCTTCGCTGCCGCATTGATGTGAACCACCGGGCGCGGAGCGTGCGGCAAGGGCTGTTTGAGCGGATGATCAAGGCACAGGCGACAGCCGCGTATTTGTGTGGCCAGTGCTTCCAGCTTTTCTTTATGTGGATTGATTTGTGAAAGGTCCACTTTTCACACCTTCATGCTGTAGATGATGGTCGCTCTGAGACTCGTTTGTGCCAATTAGTTAAATGCGTCAATTCATCCGGTATCTCAATACGGGCAACTTTGCGGAAGTCGATGGCGATCAACGCGGTGATATCGGCAATAGTGTAAGTGTCTCCGGCAACAAACTCGCGGGCCTTCAATTGAGTATTCAACCAGTCCATGCCAGCCAGTGCGCGCTCACCATTGGCCTTGCCCCAGTCTGCAACCTGCGGCACTTCGAGCTTGGCCATGGCGGGGTGCAGATGGCGGAAACAATGGGCAATGGGTTGAAGCAGACCGAATTCAACCTGACGCTGAAACATCTCTATCCGGGCTCTCTCAATTGTGGTGGTGCCCATTAAGGCAGGTTCAGGGTGAAGTTCTTCAAAATACCGGCAAATGGCAACGGTCTCACAAATTATGGTTCCGTCATCAAGTTCCAGAACCGGCACTCTTTGCAGCGGATTGAGCCGGGTAAATTCCTCGGACTTGTGCTCGTCGTCCAATATGTTGACCTGTTGGAATTCAACCTCCAACCCTTTTTCCGCCAGAAACACCCGAACACGACGCGGGTTCGGCGCCCTTTTTTCCTCATAGATTTTCATGTTGTGGCCTTCCGGTGGCGTTGTTCCTGTGCTTGTCACAGAAATCTATACCGCTTCGCTCATGGATAATAGACTTTATCCCAACCTCTTATTAGTGTGCATTCATGAAACCGGTCACTCAATTTATCGAAGCTGCGCGTTTTTTGACGCGGGTGCCCCTTCCCGTCACTGGTCAAAAATTCATCGTTCTCAGCGAGGCGTTTTTGATATTTCCGGTGGTGGGCGCACTTATTGGCGCATTTTCGGGCTTGCTGTTGTGGGCGGGTACGGGCCTGGGGCTGACGTCTTTTTTGGCAGCCGTGATAGCAGTTGGCGCTACCATTGTGTTGACCGGCGGACTGCATGAAGATGGTCTGGGTGATGTGGCTGATGGTTTTGGCGGTGGCAAAACCCGCGAACAAAAACTGGAAATCATGCGCGATAGCCGACTTGGCACCTATGGTGTGCTTTGTCTGATTTTAGCGGTAGCAGCACGGCTTGGGATTTTGGCAGCTCTGGCGGATCAATTGCCTCCCCTCAGCGTTGTTTTTGTGCTGATTGCGGGTGCCGCCCTGTCACGCGGGGCCATGGTGGGAATTGTCAGTCATCTGCCCGCTGCCCGCGATGATGGTCTTGCCGCCTCACTTTCGCCCTCAGGCCTGAATTCAATTCTGACTTATGGCGTCTCCGTGACTATTGCTCTGGCGGTTTTGCTTCCAGTTATGGCGGTTTTCAGCGCCGTGCTCACCATTGTATTGACGGCTGGTGCAACATTCCTGGTGGCGATACTGGCGCTGCGGCAGATTGGTGGACAGACGGGAGATGTTGCCGGGGCTGCGCAACAGATTGCTGAAATTTCCTGCCTCCTTGCTGTAGTCGCGTTGATTTAGACCCTCGTTCACACTATTTGAGTATCTATACGCTAAGGTTTAGCGAGATTATCAATAAAAGGGTTGCCTTACATGGGCTCCAACACTCTTACCTGGTTTGCCTGCGGCCTGCTCATCGTTGCCGCCATTGCCTTTATGGTGATTGGGAACCCTGAAAGTGCTCTGGGTATTTCAGATACGGAACTGGCACGACTGGTCACCGGGACGGCATTGTTGATTGTAATCGGCTCATCGCTGGCAATGTCATACAGAGGCCGCGGCTCGCTTGCCCTTAAACAGGCTGTGGTCTGGCTTGGTGCCGCATTGTTTCTGGTTGTTGTATATACCTACCGCGCCGAGTTTCAGTCTGCGGGAAACCGCGTTTTAGGCGAATTAGTACCCGGCACTGCCATAACACTGCAAAATTCAGACGGAAATTCAGACGATAACAACATCGTCGCCGTAACGGCAGACCGCGCCGGGCAATTCAGCATTTCCACCACAGTCAACGGCACATACGTGGAAATGATACTGGATACGGGCGCCACCCAGGTTGTGCTCACGGACTACGATGCCCGCCGGGTTGGTATCAATGTGGATGAACTGGTCTTTTCTGTGCCGGTAAAAACCGCGAACGGTGAGACCAACATGGCTGCTTTCAGATTTGACGATGTCAGTGTCGGGTCGATTTCGGTTCCATCAGTTCGCGGCCTTGTGGCCAGACCGGACGATCTTGGCACCAGTCTTTTGGGTATGAGTTTTCTCAAGTCACTCAGCTCTTTCGAAATCAAAGGCGATCAGGTCATCCTGCGACGCTAGCTCCTGTTAAAATTACAACAAATGGTATCAACAATGTTTCCAACACCTGTTTTTAAACTGGACGCCAATACGGCTGAATACGAACGCCTGCCATTCATCAAACCCACAGGGTTTCGCGAATATGATGCGCGCTGGCTGTTTGAAAAAGAAATCAATCTTTTAGGCATACAGGCACTTGGCCTGGGGCTGGGAACCTATCTGCACCAACAGACCAGCCAGCCTGAAATCGTCGTCGGTCAGGATTACCGGTCCTATTCCATCAGCATCAAACAGGCCCTGATTAACGGCCTGCTGGGGGCGGGATGCATCGTGCATGATATCGGGCTGGCTTTATCTCCGGTGGCTTATTTTGCTCAGTTTGATCTCGACGTTGCCGCTGTTGCCATGGTCACGGCCAGTCATAATGAAAACGGCTGGACCGGGGTTAAAATGGGCTGCGACCGGCCGCTCACCTTTGGTCCCGATGAAATGTCAGCGCTTAAAGAGATTGTTCTAGGTGGAAAATTTGAACACCGCAGTGGTGGTGAATATATCTGGGTCGATGATATGGCGCAACGATATATGGATGATCTCAGCGCCGATAAAAAGCTTACCCGGCCCATCAAAATTGTCGCCGCCTGTGGCAACGGCACTGCGGGTGCCTTTGCACCAGAGGTGCTGAGGCGCGTCGGGTGCGATGTTGTTGAACTGAATTGCGATCTTGATCATTCGTTTCCCAATCACAATCCCAATCCTGAAGATTTAAAAATGCTCCATGCCTTAAGTGCAAAAGTGCTCGAAGTGGGCGCTGATGTGGGCGTTGCCTTTGATGGTGATGGTGACCGGTGTGGTGTGGTTGACAACGAAGGTGTCGAAATTTTTGCTGACAAGGTTGGTGTCATGCTGGCACGCGATTTATCTGCCCTGCATAAAGATGCCCGCTTTGTGGTCGATGTGAAATCAACCGGGCTTTACCTTACTGACCCGGTGCTTAGCGCCAATGGTGCAAAAACCGATTACTGGAAAACCGGGCATTCCTATATCAAGCGCCGCAGCCATGAACTTGGTGCGCTGGTGGGGTTCGAGAAAAGCGGACATTATTTCTTTAATCCCCCCCTTGGCCGCGGCTATGATGACGGCCTGGTTTCCGCCATAGCGGTATGCGACATGCTCGGTCGCAACCCGAATAAAACCATGGCCGATCTGGCCCGCGCCCTGCCCCGCACCTGGGGCTCACCCACCATGTCACCACGTTGCGCGGATGAGACGAAATATGGCGTTGTCGACAAGGTTGTTGCCCATTACCAGCGTATAGCTGCAACCGGGGGGCAAATTGCCGGACAGAATATTCGCGAGTTAATCACGGTAAACGGTGTGCGCATTGTCCTGGCAGACGGAACCTGGGGTCTGGTGCGTGCGTCTTCAAATACGCCAAATTTAGTAGTGGTGGTCGAAAGCCCGACTTCAGAAGACAACATGAGAGCAATCTTCAAGAACATTGACATGCACCTGTCTGAATATTCTGAAGTTGGTGACTACGATCAGAAGATTTAGATTTTTGTCTGTTTAAAGATAGAGGCTCAAGAAAAACCTCACGGCAATGAGCGCCAGGAAGGTTGCGAAAAACAGTTCAAGTTTGCGTTTTGAAATGCCGTGAGCCATTCGCGCTCCGTAAGGGGCAGCGGTGACACTTGCCGGGATGACGATGGCCGCCCCTATCAGGGAAACATAGCCCAGTGATCCCGGTGGCAGGCCTGTGGCACCATAGCCCGCCCAGATAAAACCGATGGCGCCGGGGATGGCAATCAACGGGCCAAAACCGGATGAGGTTCCTACCGCCTGATGAATGGAGCGACCATAGAGTGTCATCATTGACGAGATAAAAACGCCACCGCCGATGCTCATCAATGTGGAAATGACGCCGACAAATGTTCCGTAGATTTTTAATCCGACACCTAAGGGGACATCTTTTCCCAGGCTCCAACTGTCGCGCGCCAGAAACAACCGGGCTGACATTATTGTGGCACAGATAACCCAGATCAGTTTCAACGCGGTCTGGTTTGAATAGCGCGCAACCAGAATGCCTATCAACACACCAACAACCACCGGCACCGCCATTGAGTATATGATTTTGACATCAACCGAGCCGCGGGTTTTGTGGGCGTAAAAGGAGCGTATTGTTGTCGGAACCATGACCAGCAGGGCCGTACCGATTGACAGGTGGATACGCACCTCGGCATCAACGCCCAGCGCTCCAAATATTTCATACAGCACCGGCACCAGAACACCGCCGCCACCGATGCCGAGCATGCCCGATATCAGGCCCATGGCGATGCCGCCTGCCAGTAAAGCTACAATCAGCGGCCAATATTCAGCGATGGCCGAGAAAATTTCCATAAAAAGCCTTATAAAATAGCAAATCCGGTAATTCAGGTATCATTCAACTATTAATTTGCACAATCACTCAATCGCATTGGAAATTTTGATTGAAAAATATATTGCCAGAATGACCAGAGCCGTACCCCCCTAGAAATACAAAATATTACCCAATATTTTTCGACATCTTGTTATCTCAGGGTCTTCATCAATAAGGACGCGGAATAAAAGTATGTTTACATCGATAAACTACAGAAAAACGTTTTTCGAAGGTGGGTAGATACTGTTGGTCACGTAGTAAACTCTCATCGCATAATACATGAAAACGAGAACGGAAAATCCGTAAACCGCAAAAATAAAAATTCCAAATAACAGGATTAGATCTTTTTCCATTTCACCTTTTATCACCTCTGTTTGGATAAGACCCGAGGCTGGCTAAACTGCTATCTTCCACAAGTGCAGCGGCAGCCTCAATGACATCAGCACCGGCACCTGGCAGATGGGCGTTTTCACTCAAATGACGCCGCCACCAACGCGCGCCGGGCCGGCCCTGAAACAGGCCCAGTATGTGGCGCGTAATGCGGTTAAGGGGCGTGCCTCCAGATAATTTGCGCTCCACATATGGCAACAGTTGCTCGACTATCTGATGGCGGCTTGGCGGCATTGAGCCAGTGTTAAAATACAACGCGTCAACATCTGCCAGAATATACGGGTTTTGATAAGCTGTGCGACCAAGCATGACACCATCCACATGTTTCAGATGCGCCTTACAATCGTCATGGGTTTCAATGCCGCCATTGATGATGATGTGTTTATCGGGGAATTTTTTCTTGAGGCGATAGACCCGGTCATAATCCAGAGGCGGAATATCGCGATTTTCTTTTGGGCTGAGGCCCTTGAGCCAGGCTTTTCGCGCATGGACAATCAGGCAATCGACGCCAGCATCAAAAACCCGCTGGGCCAGATCGTCAAGCACAATCTCGACATCCTGATCGTCAATACCTATGCGGCATTTGACCGTCACGGGAACATTGACGGCCTCCGACATGGCGGCAACACATTCAGCCACCAGTTCCGGCTCCGCCATCAGGCAGGCACCAAACCGGCCTGATTGCACGCGGTCGCTGGGACATCCCACATTGAGATTGATTTCATCATAGCCATAATCCGCACCAATACCGGCTGCCTGCGCCAGTTTAACGCGATCACTGCCGCCCAGTTGCAATGCTACCGGATGTTCGGCTTCATCAAATTTTAAAAGCCGGTCACGATCGCCATGCAATATCGCTTCGGCTGTAACCATCTCCGAATACAGCCATGCATGTTTACTTATCAGCCGCAAAAAATAGCGGTCATGGGGATCGGTCCAATCCATCATCGGGGCGACAGCGAATATTTTTTGCTTATTTATCAACTGTTTATGATACCATTCAAGGGGTTAAATACAGAACAAAACTGTACGGAAATGGACACAATTGTACGAATTTGATGAATTGTACGGAACTGAGCATGGGTACCATCGTTAAATCAAAAGAAGGAAGCTGGCGAGCATTGGTCCGCCGGAAGGGTAAATATGCCTCCCGTACCTTCCGTGTCAAATCTTTAGCGGACGAGTGGCTAGTTGTGAGTTATAGAAGTCATTTATATATCTAAATATTTTCCTTTCCGCATCGCTGCGTGTTTCAAATGACATTAAGGAAAACGAAAACGCATTTGCGCCCCGTTAAAAACTGGACGCACTATGGTATTTTCTATGCCAAAGATTTTTTTGCTAAATCAGCCCCTCAACGATGATAACGCTGGTACCACAGGCATTGTGACGCAGTTGTCTCGCCGCATTATATTCAGATGAATTGTAACAGGCGAGCGCCTCATGCAAAGAGGCAAACTCAATGACGACATGACGTTGCCATTTATATCCCTCAAGGGTTGATGCTTCATCGCTTTTGGCCAGAAAACGTGCTCCATATTTATCAAATGCTTTCGGTGCGATAGCTCGATAGTTCAGGTATTTTTTTTCGTCGGATACTGTGACGTGAGCAATCCAATAGGCTTTGGGCATGGTTACAGTCCTATATGTCACCCGTGTTTACAGAATTGGTGGTGTTCAACAGGCGTTCTGCAATAGATGAGGCCTCTTCGAGATGAGCATAAACCGCAGCACGCGTGGCCTTCGGATTTTTACTCACAATTGCGTCGTAAATTCGCGCTATATGAAAAAATCCAGATTGATGCCGATCCGCAGTAGACAATGTCATCAAACGCAACCAGCTTATGCGACCATTCAGGCGTTGGACAATCTCCCAGGCAACCAAATGACCGGCCTCCGCAAAGATTATCCTATAGAATTCGGTGGTGGCTTTTAGCAAAGCACCCGATGTATTTGTACCGTAGGCCAATTCCAATTTTTTTAGCGCGACTTTGAGGCGTTGTTGCAATTCCACTGTTGCCTGTTCGGCGCAGGCAACAGCAGCGCTTGTTTCGAGCATCTTTCTGATTTCATAAATTTGCAGGGCCTGTTTCCAGTCCATGGTGGCCACTATTGGCCCCTTGTTCTGAAGATTCGTGACCAAGCCTTCTGCTTCCAAATAGCGAATGGCTTCCCGGATGACGGTTCTACTGACGCCCAATTGTTCGCAAAGAGGGCGCTCGACAAGCCTCTGGCCGGGCTTGAATTGTCCCTCGAAAATCGCTTCACGTATTTTATCTTGCACAATTTCCCTTAAAGTTTCAGGGGGTTGTGCTATTTTCAAGATTGGAAGTATGTTAGTGCTCATTGCATGTTGCTATCATTTTCTTTCAAGGTGGACAAGAATTTATTGACATACGGTATTATGGTATACCATAAGACTATATTAGTAGATTCAATCTGTCAGATACTCCAATGCCCGCAGAAATCCGTAAAACACTTCTTCACATTGAAGACACATTCATCGAGGGAGGCAAAATTGCCGCTGCATCGCTGAAGCTGATCGCTGCAATTGCTGTGATCAAAAACCCTTGGGCGGAACAAGGTTTTGTGGATGACCTGCGCCCTGCCATACACGACAGTGCATCGGGATTGGGTAAACTGTTGACCGGGATGGTTCTCGATGCTGCAGGTGGTGGCGATAAGATTGAAGCATATGGAAAATCTGCGGTTGTTGGTTTGAACGGCGAAATTGAACATGCCTCAGCCCTGATTCATACATTGCGATTTGGCAATCACTACCGTGAAGCAGTTGGCGCAAAGTCCTATTTGTCGTTTTGCAATACACGCGGGCCCGCCAACGCTCCTGTCATGATCCCGTTGATGGATAAAAACGACAGTGGAAAACGGTCGCATTATTTAACAATTCAATTTTCTGTGGCTGATGCTCCGGGCCCCGACGAAATTCTGATCGCACTCGGCGCATCAATGGGTGGGCGTCCACATCACCGCATCGGCGACCGCTATCAGGATTTGAAAGATTTGGGCCATGGACCCGACAACCCTGCAGCTGTCTAAGCCTTTTGGCCACGTGGCTTACAAAGCATCCGGACAGGGGGAGCCTCTTGTTCTGATCCACGGTGTTGGTATGCAGTGTGCCGCATGGGATCCTCAAATGGCAGCTTTAAGTGCTACCCACCACGTAATTGCGGTAGATATACCGGGGCATGGCGGAAGTGATCCACTGTCTGCAGATGCTTTGCTGCCCGATTTTGTTGCCTGGTTACATGCGGTCCTCCAGTCCTTTGATTTGGGACCTGTCAATATCGCAGGCCATTCAATGGGCGCGCTGATTGCCGGGGGATATGCGCTTGAACATCCGCAAGCTACCCGACGTGTTGCCCTTTTGAATGCAGTCCATTGCCGCACACCACATGCCCGCAGTGCTGTCGAGCAGCGCGCGGTCAATATCGCGCAGGGGCAAATGGATTTCCAAGCCCCGCTGACGCGTTGGTTTGGCGATAGCCCTATCGAAAAGGAAGCCCGTGCACTTGTGACAGGTTGGTTGTCAGACATGGATATTTCCAGCTACGCAACTGCGTATCACGCATTTGCCACCGGGGATCGCATCTATGCAGATCGCTGGTCCGCAGTTTCCTGTCCCATGTTAGCGCTGACCGGTGATGCCGACCTCAATTCAACGCCCTGGATGTCAAAAAATATGGCCCGGGCTGCACAAAATGGCACTGTCAAAATCTTGTCCGGGCATCGCCATATGATTAATTTAACAGCCCCCGACGAAGTAAACACTATCCTGCTGGACTGGCTGGCAAGGCCTGAACATTTAAAGGAAGAGGCATGACTGCTTTTGATCCTCGCTTTTTGCGTGATGCATTTGGTACTTTCATGACCGGCGTTACTGTTGTTACAGCCTATGGCAATGATGATCTGCCTCTTGGTTTTACAGCAAATTCTTTTTCGAGCGTTTCACTGAATCCACCCCTTTTGCTTGTTTGTCTTGCCAATTCGTCAAGTAATTTTACGGCTCTGACAAATGCAAAAGGGTTTGCAATCAATGTGCTTTCTGAAACACAAAAAGAAGTGTCGAATACTTTTGCCAGCCCTGTTGAAGATCGGTTCTCAGTGTGCGAGTGGAAAAACGGCCCCAATGGCTGCCCCGTGTTTGAGGGGGTTTCGGCGTGGTTTGATTGCTCCATGCACAAGGTGATCGAAGCTGGGGATCATGTGATCCTGATTGGCAAAGTCGAAGCATTTGGCACCAGCACTACCCCTGGTTTAGGCTACGCACGTGGAGCTTATTTTACCTCCGGGCTAGAAAGAAGCGCTCTTTCGGGACACGCAACTATCGTTATCTCAGCCTTGATCGCGCGTGACAGGCAGATATTGCTGGAAGATGACGGGACCGGCAGTTTTTCATTGCCCTCAACAATTATTGGCATCAGGGGTACAACGGTCGCTCTAAAAGAACTGATTAAAAACAGTGGTGTCACTGCAGCACCGGGGTTTGTCTATTCGGTTTTCGAGGACAATACCAAGAAACAACAACATATTTCGTTTTTGTGCCAGGCCGCAGAGGGTACGCCTGCCAGGGGCGAATTCTACCCACTTAACTCTTCCACATTGCGCAACGTGTCAAATCCGGCAGTACGCACAATGCTGGAGCGCTTCACCAACGAAAGCCGTATGGATAATTATGGTGTATATTTCGGCGATCAAATTAGCGGCGAAGTCCACTCTGCAACCACGGCGGGGAAAGTATGAAGTTCTCTCTTTTCATCCATCTGGAACGAATTTCTCCAGAAGAAAGCCAGCATGGGCTTTATCGCGAATTTCTCCAGCTTTGCGACATCGCTGACAAAGGCGGAATGCACGCCATTTGGACAGGTGAACACCATGCGATGAACTTCACCATCTCTCCCAATCCGTTTATCTGTCTGGTAGATCTTGCGAGGCGTACTAAAAATGTTCGTTTGGGAACCGGCACGATAATTGCACCTTTTTGGCACCCCATCAAGCTGGCGGGTGAAGCCGCAATGGCCGACATCATCATGGATGGTCGTCTTGAATTAGGTATCGCACGAGGTGCATACAGTTACGAATACGAACGTATCAGACCTGGTATGAACGCGTGGGAAGCCGGTCAGCGTATGCGCGAATTAATTCCGGCTGTGAAAAAATTGTGGGAGGGCGACTATGCCCATGATGGCGAGTATTGGAAATTCCCCAAAAGTACTGCTTCCCCAAAACCGATACAAGAGCCGCACCCGCCAATATGGGTTGCCGCACGTGACCCCAACAGCCATGATTTTGCAGTGGCTAATGGCTGCAACGTTCAGGTGACGCCATTGTGGAAAGGGGACGAAGAAATTGAAAGCCTGATGGACCGGTTTAACACTGCATGCGAAAAAAACCCAGATATTTCACGTCCAAAAATTATGCTGCTGAACCATACATATGTAGCCGATAGTACCACAGACGCACAATTGGCTGCCGAAGAAATCAACCGTTTCTATTGTTACTTCGGCGCATGGTTCAAAAATGAGCGAGCGATTTCACAGGGCTCGATCGCACCCCTTACACAAGAAGAAATCGCCTTACATCCATTCTACACTCCAGAGGCAATGCTGCGCGATAATGTAATCGCCACGGCTGATAACGTGATTGCTCGCCTCAAAGGATACGAAAAATTAGGCTATGATCAATATTCTTTCTGGATTGACAGTGGAATGAGCTTTGAGCGCAAGAAAGCTTCGCTTGAGCGGTTCATCAATGATGTAATGCCGGCATTTTACTGAGGGTATAATGCAACAGTTTCAACAATTTATAGATGGTGCCTTCAGTGATGGCACACATCGCTTTGAAAGCCTGGACCCTGCTACAGGCACCCCATGGGCGATGATGCCCGAAGCGCGGGGTGAAGATGTCAATCGCGCTGTTGAAGCGGCTGATCGTGCATTCCATTCGTCCGATTGGTCGGGATTGACAGCCACCCAGCGAGGAAAATTGCTGTACCGTCTGGCTGATCTGGTACAAAAAAACGCTCCACGTTTGGCCGAGCTTGAAACCCGCGATACCGGCAAAATTATCCGGGAAACCACTGCGCAAATTGCCTATGTTGCCGAATATTACCGGTACTACGCTGGCATCGCCGACAAAATCGAAGGTGCCCACTTACCCATCGACAAGCAAGAAATGGAAGTCTGGCTGCGCCTTGAGCCGGTCGGCATTGTCGCTGCAATTGTACCGTGGAATTCACAATTATTCTTGTCAGCAGTTAAGATTGGCCCTGCTTTGGCTGCGGGCTGCACTGTGGTTTTGAAAGCCTCAGAAACAGCACCGGCACCCATGCTGGAATTTGCCAAGCTTATTGATGAGGCCGGATTTCCAGCCGGTGTGGTCAATATAATAACCGGTTTTGGTGCCGATTGCGGTTCAGTTCTGACTTCGCATTCAAAAGTGGCCCATGTGGCATTTACCGGCGGCCCTGAAACTGCACGTAATATTGTGCGCAATACGGCGGAAAACCTTGCATCGGTTTCGCTGGAACTCGGTGGAAAGTCTCCATTTATCGTCTTTGAGGATGCTGATATTGAAAGTGCGGTTAACGCGCAAATTTCAGGAATATTTGCGGCGACAGGTCAAAGCTGTGTGGCCGGCTCCCGCCTGATCATCAGCCATCAAATTAGGGATGAATTTCTGACCCTGCTTAAAGCCAGGGCCGAGGCCTTTGTTATTGGCGTGCCCCAGGATATGAACACAGAAATTGGGCCGCTTTGCACATTAAAACAACGCGATCACGCGCTTCATGTGATTGAAATATCATTGAAGGAAGGCGCTAAACTTATCACTGGTGGTCAAGCAATAGATCGCGATGGATATTATTTTCATCCGACTATTCTTGATTGTACAGATGCTCCGAATGCGGCCTGCATGCACACAGAATTTTTTGCGCCTGTCTTGTCAGTCCTGGCATTCGATACTGAAGAAGAGGCGCTGGATATTGCCAACAATACGGCTTTCGGGCTTGCGGCAGGTGTATTCACGCAAAACCTGACACGCGCTCATCGCATGGTGCGCAAAATTCGTGCCGGTATCGTTTGGGTTAACACCTATCGCGCGGTCAGCCCTATTGCTCCTTTTGGCGGAAACGGCCTGTCTGGACACGGCCGCGAAGGCGGGATGCAGGCAGTGCTCGATTATACCAGGACAAAAGCTGTATGGTTACGCACGTCAGATGATCCTATCCCCGATCCTTTTGTCATGAGATAAACCGGGTGTTTTTGACCGGATTTTTGGCCAATCCTGCTAACAACGCCCCGCAACATCAAAGTGGTGCACTTTTACGCTGGCATCAACATATCCAGTGCCTCAGCCATACGCTTAACCAGTTGTGGAATGCGTCTTTCGTCAGCACCGGAAAAACCCAAAACGATGCCTGAACGTCCAAATGGCTTAGTGCAATAGACCGACAGAGGCAGAGATTCGATGCCAGCCTCAAGCATGGCAAGATGTGCTGCCTGATCATCCACACCATTTTTCAGCCAGGCCAGTATATGCATTCCTGCATCGCTCGGCTGTGGCTCAAGACTATCGGCGCACTCCTTTGTCAGGCAATTAAACAGGATATCCCGGCGCCCCCGATAGACGCGGCGCATTTTGCGGATATGTTCGACAAACCGGCCATCATCCATGAACCGGGACAGGGCCTGTTCCACCACTGCTGAAGAGCTTTGGCCAAGAAGGTTTCTGGCAATCGCAAAACTTTCAAGCAGTCCGGGCGGCACCACGATATAGCCAAGCCGTATGGCGGCGAACATTGATTTCGAAAACGTGCCGACATAAAAAACCCTGCGTTCGCTGTCCAGCGCGCTGAGGGCTGGCAGGGGCCGCCCCCGGTAGCGAAATTCGCTGTCGTAATCGTCTTCGATGATCCATGCACCGTTTTCCTGTGCGTAGTTGAGCATCTCCATTCGCCGTACAAAACTCATAGTCGTTCCCAACGGCTGCTGGTGCGACGGCGTTGTAAATATTAATGTGGGTCTGGGGTGGTTTTCAGCGGCAAAGTTCAGGTCCATACCTTCGTTGTCGATCGGCACCGGTGCGACATTGGCCCCCATGATCTGCATAACATCGCGCCCTGCGATATGGCCCGGATTTTCGTACCAGACCGTATCACCTTTGTTCAGCAGCACAAACGCGATAAGAACAAATGCCTGTTGCGCCCCTGAGGTAATAACGATCTGAGCGGGATCAACCTGCATGCCGCGGGCATCGTTGAGATGCCGGGCAATCGACGCCCGAAGTGCTGCGCTGCCATTGACCTCACCATAACTGAGGTTGCGCCGCTCGTCGTTTGTCGCGGCATCCAGCAGATATTTGTTCCAGACTTTGACCGGAAACAGGCCCAGTGCGGGCACACCGGGGCGAAACGGGTCAGTTTTACCGTGGCGCATGCTGGCCTTGGATGACATGATCGTTCTGGCACGCTCTGAAATCTCGATATCGGGCGACTTGATCTTGTGACGCGATCGTCTGATTTTCGCAGGGGCTTCGAAATCCAAACCATCGGAAACGAAGGTTCCGGCACCCGTCCTGGCCAGGGCGTAACCTTCGGCAGTCAACTGTTCGTAAACCGATTTCACCGTGATGCGGGACACGCCAAGCTCGTGCGCCAGTTCACGGGTCGAGGGCAGTTTCTGCCCCGAAGCCAACGTGCCGTCCATAATCAAACGGCGCAGCGATGCATCCAATTGCCGATAGATGGGAACGGGCGAGTTCCGCTCGATGCTGAACCCTTGAAGCAGGGCTCCTCCTGGTGATTTAGGCATTACAAACTCCTAATGGGCTTATAGTTTCTCCTATAATGGGTATATTCTATACATCCATTTTTTAATAGCCTGATCAGTGACAATGTGTTTGTGCCGCGCAACTTTGCGCATATGAATGAATTGGTTGGGCCATGATTGATATCGAAGACTATGCTTTTCCCGAGGGGCTTCACCTGCTGAAACACTGGCAGGCGGGTGACGGGGATGCAAAACAGGAGATGGCTACCATCTTTGATGCCGCAATCGCCGGGGCATTCGACGAAAATTTTTCCGTGCTGGCTCCGCCCGACCGGGTAAATTCAACCGCTTCGGTCCATATGCTGGCGCTGTCGGTGCTGCATGATCTCTATGGTGTTGAATCGTGGGACTACTACAACACCGACCCGTATCGCTATGTCCGGTCCAATCTGGCAGTGAGCCGCCTGTTGGGGACTAACAAGTTTTATACGACCTGGGCGATATACGCATTCACCTGCGAACCACTGGGCCAGAAAATGATGTACCCGGACAAGTTTCCGCCGGGGGCCGATCCGGATGGGATCCTGATTAACCGCGACAATTGGCATCTGCTTGAGACTCCGGATTTTACCACGGGTATCCCCAGGGCCATTGACGATATCATGCATGTCACAGAAGAGCTGACCGGTGTGCCGCCACTGCTGAACTTATCGGCACCTTACAGCCTTGCCGCAGACATCTACGGGCAGGAGCCGCTGTTGGCGGATGTTGTGAACGACCCGGACAATGTGAACGCGCTGCTGAACCATCTTGGAGATAAAGTTATCGGGCCGTGGATGGATCACCATTTCGATAAATTCCCGGACGGCTGGGTTGAATTGTCGGATGCGTCAGGCTCTCCGTTCTTCATCGGACCGGAAAACTGCAAGAACATGTCTATCCGAGCAATCCGGCACACACTGCGGGACAAGCCCTATGCTGCGCGTGTGTTTGACAACAATTACCGCGGTGATTTTGTAGCCGAGGCAAAGAAGAAAGCCCGCTCCTCGCGTCGCCGATCTGCAAAAATCGCGGAAGGTGCCGAGGGTGCAAATTCCGACGGGAAAAACCTGCTGGAATTGACGGATGCAAAGGTCAGCGTCAACCCGGTCTTCATCATGCGCCTTGAAGCCGACAAGGTTGATATCTCGTTTTACGAAGAACAGGCGATCCTGCGGAACCTCCCCCTGACATCCGGCATCGGTTCACCCCATATCGACCGCAACAGCATTGAGGATATGGACATTAAAAAGGCAGAGATTACTGCCGAGGCCCGCTCCTTTGTTGCGGCAATCAAGCGTGTGTGCGAAATGATCGACCTGCCCGAAGACAACCATGTCGGGGCCCCCTGGCCCAGCCATATCTATTTCGAAGACATCAACGGGCAATCGCAGTTCGAGCTGGTTGAAATCATCCTGAACGAAGTCTATAAATGCCCGCCAATTGTACGGCGGATGTGAAGTCATCATTACCACGAACCTGGAGTTCGGCGACGGTGACTTTGTGGCCTTCGGCATACATGTCGATATCCCAACGTTTACCGGGGCCGGCGTTGGTTTTTACACTGCTCAGGCCAGCGGCGATAATCACCGCTTGCAGCAGGTAAGGGTTTGCTGCACCGTCTGGCAAGCGCAATTCGAAGCGACCGGGACCTGACACTTAAGGCGCAAGAAGTTCTGTGATATTCCGGTCAAGCGCCAATTCGAACCCTATGTCATAGCCGGGATTTGCAACGCAATGCCCGAAGCCAGAATCATAAGGGCGCCGTTGGACACCGGTAATCTGACGCGCCTCGATTTCGTTGTCGGCTGGCGGACGATTTCGAAGGCTCTTTTACATTCTGTTCTATCAGGCTACCCTGTTGCGGACGGTGCCTTCCGAGACGTTGAGCTTTTGTGCTATTTCGGAAAAAGCCATGCGTCCGTCTTTCTCAAGTATTTGCACGGTTTTCTGATTCAGCCCGTCCTCAGGCGATCCAAAATGAGATATTGGTTATGTTTTTCAAAGCACCAGCAGGCAATGACGATGGTGTTCTCATATTCTGCCCACGCGCTGCCAAAAACCAGGGACTCCACAAAAACGTGGGGGAAACTTGGGGCTCAGATCATACATTATAAGAAATTGATTTTTATGATTTTTGTATCGAATCCTTCGTCGGCGTGACTGAGAATATTTTCTGTTTATTGTTCAAGTTGTTATGATATTATTCTTGGGATTAAACCGGGTAACAGGAATACCGGATTTGATCAGTTACACAGAACTGGTCGTGGCACCTATTGTTAAAACAAAAACCGGAGCTGGCGAGCAATTGCTCATCATAGACACCATAAGTCGCCCGCTGAAAAGCAAAAAGGATGCGGAAATGCCAATTGAAAAAGTAGATACGCTGATTGTGGGCGGTGGCCAGGCCGGTGTTGCCATGAGCGAGCATCTGAGTAATTGCGGCGTGCCTCACCTCGTTTTGGAGCAAGACCGGATTGCTGAGCGCTGGCGCACGGCAAGATGGGATTCAATGGTTGCCAATGGACCCGCCTGGCACGATCGATTTCCCGGCATGGAATTTTCCGATACCGACCCCGATGTCTTTGTCCCCAAGGAGAGAGTTGCGGATTATTTTGTCGATTATGCAAAAAAGATTGCAGCCCCCATTCGCTGCGGTGTGGAGGTAGTTGCGGTGAACCGGAATCTTAACCGGCCCGGATTTTGCGTCGAAACATCAGATGGAATAATCGAGGCCAACAGCGTGATTGCCGCCACCGGTGCTTTTCAAATCCCCGTCCTGCCGGACATCATTCCTGAAGATGCAGGTTTGACGCAGATCCATTCCAACGCCTACCGCAATCCTGAGCAGTTGCCTGAGGGAGCGGTAATGGTGGTCGGAGCCGGGTCTTCCGGCGTGCAGATTGCGCAGGAACTACTGGCTGCGGGAAAAAATGTTTACCTTTCGGCTGGCCCGCATGACCGCCCGCCGCGAAGCTATCGCGGGCTTGACTTCGTCTGGTGGCTGGGGGTTTTAGGCAAGTGGGATGCGGTCGCCATGGAGCCGGGCACAGAACATGTGACAATCTCGGTAAGCGGTGCCAATGGCGGTCATACCGTCGATTTCCGCCGCCTTGCAACCCAGGGGATAACGCTGGTTGGCCGGACAGAAAAATTCAAAGACGGTGTGCTGACATTCGCCTCCGATCTCGCCGACAATATTGCCCGCGGCGATGCCAACTACCTCTCAGTGCTGGACGAAGCCGATGCGTATGCAGCGCGCAATGGTCTAGAGTTACCCGAGGAGCCTGACGCCCGCAAAATCGAACCCGACCCGCAATGCGTGAGCAATCCCGTGTTAGAGTTAAATCTCGCAGAGGCCGGTGTAACCACAATAATCTGGGCAACAGGCTACGCGGTAAATTTCAGTTGGCTGAAAGTTGATGCGCTGGATGATAAAGGCAGGCCGAAGCATCATCGCGGCATTTCACCCGAGCCCGGAATATATTTCCTCGGATTGCCGTGGCAGTCCTGCCGGGGGTCTTCCTTCATCTGGGGCGTCTGGCACGATGCAAAATATCTGGCGGACCATATTTCAACACAACGCAAGTATCTGGAACACCAATCAACAGTGCAGCGCAGACACGATATCTCATAGAAAGAATAAGCAAAATGGCCCATACCCGCATTCGCAAATTCAACACCAAAGAAACCTACCCGGAACAGAACCTCGATAATGATTTTTGTCAGGCGGTTATCACGCAAGGTGGAAAAACTGTTTATCTGCGCGGCCAGTGCGCCCAGGAACTTGATGGCGCGAAGAATATCGACAGTCACGATCCGGTAGAACAAACCCATAAAGTCATGCAAAACATCAAGCAACTGATTGAAGAATGCGGTGGCAGGATGGAACACCTGGTTAAAATCGTCGTCTACATTACCGATATTCGCCATCGCGAAGCCGTTTATCAGACCATGGGGGAATACATTAAAGGGGTGCACCCCGTTTCAACCGGGCTGGTGGTGCAGGCGCTGGCGAGGCCGGAATGGCTGGTCGAGATTGACGGTACGGCGGTGATTCCATCCACCGACGAGGCTGTGGGTGAGTGATTTTTAATGACCGGCACTCATCGGTTTTCCACAATCGCTCTTGAAAAACACTGCTGCTAAATTGTTTGTATCTATAGACATCTCTTTTCGGTAGACTGCTACGGAAATCTTGTAGAGATACCTAATTGAATTAGGTGGGGGATGATCGAACAGTGACTTTCGACAACAGGAATTTTGCCTTCGCCGAGTTATGGTTTCAGAGTTTTGACAGGCACGTCAGGCTGATCCCTGATGTTAAAACCGTTCCGCAATCGCTGTTCTCCGTGATACACCACAGCTTCAAACTGCTATGCGCAATCGTATTCCTTGCAGCTTTATTTAGTACCGCTGCAACACTGGCTCAGGCACAAACATCTGCCGATGCCATTGGTCTGGTTGAAACTTTGGCAGGAAATGCCACTGCAACCCGTGTCAACCGTAATATTCACTCTCTCAAAGTGGGCGATTCGATTTATTCCGGTGATACTTTGCAAACAGGTGCAAATTCCAGACTTGGTATAACTTTCCTTGATCGCACGGTGTTTTCCCTGTCTGCCAATGCCAAAATGGTCATCAATGATCTGGTCTATAACACCCGGGGTGGTTCCAACAAAATGCTTGTCGACCTGCTCAAAGGAGGCTTCGTATTTCTTGCCGGTAACATTGCCGGGTCCGGCACCATGATAATTGACACTCCAGTAGCGCTGATCGGCATCCGTGGCACCCAACCCTGGGTCACAGTGGCTCCCACCACATCCTTTACCATCATGTCTGAGCGCGACGGGACAACCGGTGAATATGTCCTGTTGAGGAAAGGCAGCAATAATATCATAGCCACTGTTAATCTGGCCACTGTAGGCACAACCAAAAAATATATAATGAGCAGCCCAACGGATGATCCGCGCCTTGTTGACAAAACCCCGGCCGAACTGCGGCTTGAACCGCAACTCAAACGTGATTTGCAGGCGACATTACAAACCCGCGATGCCCGTCTTGGTCAGCAGCAAAAAAACCGGTCCGGGGAGCCAGACGGGAAGCGCTTAAAAATTAAAACTGAAGCTTATTATGATGTGATTGATCCCTCTTCAAATAACAAAATTGAAATCAAAGTCGAGACAGACTCGTCGATAGATTATCCTCAAGCCAAAAAAACCAACGTGTATAGAATGACGAATGGTGAGTGGGTAGAAATACCCGGGAAATCAAAACTGTACACCTACATCATGAATAATATTTCTGTCCCTGAAGATGTTGAGTTAGGGGAAATTACCCAGCAAAATCCACTTGCAGATCTGCCGATGTTTGATATCGGCGTCAGGCCGGAGTCGTAATGATGACTTTTTGGACAGCGTGTGTAGCGCACTATAAAAGAAGTGAATCCAGCATCAACAGAGCTTCATTCCTGAATTTTTTACCTTTTGTGCTGTTGTTTTTCGGACTTGTTATCAATGCCCCGGTGGTTGCAGCCGAGCAGGAAGGGCTGAAAATTCTGCCAAAAAGCCTTAAAACGACAATTACCGGACCTGATGGCGAAACCTATTTCGCCATCCCGCGGCGCATTTTCCTGGAATATGGCATGGGGTCAACCAAATCTGACAGCAACCCGCTAGCCACGGTTGATATTGATGTCAAAAGGGTTACAGCAGGAGTGGATTTTGTCACCTCTTCCTTCTGGTTCTGGGGTATTTCTTTAAACTACATTATGACCGGGGACAGCGGTTCATCCATTTTTGCACCATCAATCGAAACCGACAAGAATATTGGCGGCGGATCCATCTATATTACACGCCAGGTCATGCCGGGTCTGCAGGCAGGGATGCGTGGCTATTACAGCTATGCCGACGGGAAGTCTGTTTTCAATGGTGCTGATACGGTCACCGAAAAATCAGATTTATATGGGTTCAACCCATTTTTCAAATATACGCTTTTGAAAAAGAAAACCTTCAAGGTCACAACAGGGGCCAGCCTCAATGTCAGTTTCGGGGATTTTGACTATGTCGCCAACATCCCACCAACCTCGAAGACAAACAGCATCGTTCTTCGCATTCCAGTTACGATCAGCAAGGATTTTGGTGAATATTTTTCGGCATCCGCTTCAGCGACCCTGAATCAGGAAATTTCACGCAAATCATTCGGCAATGTACCAACACCCGACGAAACAACGCTGACACTTGGTGCCTATGGCGCATTTAAGTTCGACAATGGTACCAGTGTCTACGCTCGGGGAAGTTATGATGTATTTGACAGTGCTTACGATTCTTATCGAGGCACAATTGGTATCAGCGTTCCACTCCTTGGATCCGACAGACAATAAAATTAAGTGGTGTTTCGGCACCACTGACCGTTTAAACCTCGGACGGCTGCCATTTGTCGCGCATGGTTACCAGTTCTTCCGCCGCCGTCGGGTGGATGGCCATGGTTGCGTCAAAATCTGCTTTGGTTGCGCCCATTTTGACGGCGATGCCCAGTATTTGAGCCATTTCTCCTGAGTCCGGGCCCATGATGTGGACGCCGATTACGCGGTCGCTTGTGGCATCGACGATGATTTTCATCATGGTTTTGGTGTCGCGTCCGCTGATTGTGTGTTTCATCGGTTTGAACAGGGATTTGTAGATATCGATTTCATCATATTTTTCGCGCGCCTGGGTTTCCGTCAGGCCGACTGTGCCCAGTTCGGGTTCGGAAAACACAGCTGTGGCGATGTTTTCATAATCAACTGATGTCGGATTATCGTGAAAGACCGTCTGGACAAACGCCATGCCTTCGCGGATGGCTACCGGGGTGAGGTTAACCCTGTCGGTGACGTCGCCGATGGCATAGATACTCGGGATTGACGTTTGCGAAAATTCATCGACAACGATGGCGCCTTTGCGATTGACTTCAACACCGGTTTTTTCCAGACCGAGGTTTTGGCTGTTGGGATTGCGCCCGGTGGCATACATGACCAGATCGGTATAAATGGTATCACCATTGTTGAGGTCTACACGATAGCCTGGACCGGCATGGGAAATTTCCTTCACATCCGCATTGAGTTGAATATCAATGCCCCGGCGCACCATTTCCTCATTGAGATTATCACGCAGGTCATCGTCAAACCCGCGTAAAATCTGCTCACCGCGATAAAGCTGGGTGACATGCACACCAAGGCCGGCAAAAATTCCGGCAAATTCAACCGCGATATAGCCGCCACCGACAATCACCATGTTCTGTGGCAGGGATGGCAAATGAAAAGCCTCATTGGAGGTAATGGTATATTCGTGGCCGGGAAACTCCGGCACGAAGGGGGCACCGCCGGTGGCAATCAGGATAGTGCGGGCGGTGACTTCAATGTCCTCGCCAACAAGATAGATCGTATGGGGACCGCGCACAACGGCACGGGTGTCGAGAATTTGAACGTCGGAGGCCTTGAGGTTTTTAATGTAAATCGCGTTGAGGCGGTCGATTTCCTTGTCCTTATTGGCAATCAGTGTCGCCCAGTCAAAGGTCGGTTTTTCCCCTGACCAGCCATAGTTTTCCGCGTCTTTAAAATCCTTGCCATAGCGGCTGGCGTAGACGAATAATTTCTTCGGCACACAGCCTCTGATGACACAGGTGCCGCCGACGCGGTATTCTTCGGCAATAACAACTTTTGAGCCGGTGTTTGCGGCCACGCGGGCGGCACGAACACCACCGGAGCCCGCACCAATGACAAAGAGATCGTAATCAAATTCCGTCATAAAATTTTATCCCAAAAATCAGTTAGCGCTGCAGTTTAGAAGCACCATCGCTGTTGCCAATCAAAACGACACTTGCAATGTCGATGAACAAGCCATGTTCGACCACGCCGGGAATGGCATTGAGCGCTGCTGCCAGTTGCCTTGGTTGTTTGAGTGCTTCGAAATGACAATCGTAAATATGGTTACCACTGTCGGTAATGAAAGGTTTGGCCTCATCACTTTTTCGTAACTCAACAAGGCCCTTCATGCCCAGTTCAGCTGCGACCTGTTCAATCGAGATAACAGTAGATGCCTCACCAAAGGGGATGACTTCAAGGGGCAACGGAAATTTGCCCAAGACATCTACGTGTTTACTGTCGTCAGTGATAACAACCATGGTGTGCGAAGCTTTTGCGACAATTTTCTCACGCAACAACGCCCCGCCCCCGCCTTTTATCAAAATCAAATCGTCATCAAATTCATCAGCACCATCAACTGTCAGATCGAGTTGCGGGCATTGTTCCAGCGTTGTCAGGGCAATGCCCAAAGAATTGGCAAGATCATGGCTGGCAACGGAAGTGGGGACACATAAAACGTCAAGCCCCTGATTTACCTGCCGGCCCAACAGTTCAATAAAGATATTGGCGGTTGAACCTGTGCCCAACCCCAGCTTCATGTCGGGTTTGACGTAGTCCATCGCCAACAGGCAGGCGCTTTTTTTCTTCTCATCCGGGCTCATTTATTTATCAATTCCACCCATGAAAATGAATTTCATATCGACAAAGTCTTCGATACCGTGGTGCGAACCTTCGCGACCAAGACCTGATTCCTTTACCCCGCCAAACGGGGCCACTTCATTGGAGAAGATACCTTCATTGATACTGACAATGCCGGTTTCAAGCTCTTCCGCCACGCGCCAGCAGCGGCCAATGTCGCGGGAATAAAAATATGCCGCCAGGCCATAAGGCGTATCATTTGCCAGCGCCACCACTTCGTCCTCGGTTGAAAATCTGAACAAAGGTGCCACCGGTCCAAAGGTTTCTTCGGTTGTAAACAGCATGTCATTGGAAACACCGGTTAACACTGTTGGCTCAAAGAAAGTACCGCCGAGTTGATGGCGATTGCCGCCGATCAGCACTTTAGCGCCCTTTGCCACGGCATCCTTCACATGGGCTTCAGCCTTGGCTATTCCCGCTTCATTAATCAGCGGGCCAATGACGACACCTTCTTCGCTGCCGTTGCCGACTTTAAACTTCGCCACTTTCATTGCAAGTTTTTCAGCAAACTCATCGTAAATCCCGTCCTGAACATAGATGCGGTTGGCACAGACGCAGGTTTGACCGGCATTTCGGAATTTTGACCCGATTGCACCTTCAACCGCTGCATCGACGTCGGCATCATCAAAGACGATAAACGGTGCGTTACCGCCCAGTTCCATGCCGCATTTCTTAACCGTTGAAGCAC
>CAZVAZ010000003.1:0-42601 GCA_964625235.1 uncultured Hyphomicrobiales bacterium | reverse complement strand
TCGGCGAGCAGTTTTTTCCCCGATGCATGAAGAATGCATCTCCTCGCGCAGGCACAAGTGCCCAAAAAACAGCACGCCTGCTGATCCTACACTTCGTTGCGGTCCCTTCCTTTGGTCGCGATGCACCCGCCCTTTGAACGGTCTTTTGGTTTCGCCGCAAGGCAGGAAGAAAAGCTTTCTGCCACAATAAAACGAAAAGGAATAACATCATGGCTGCTATCGGACATGTCACAAAACTCAAAGACGGAAGCTACAAAGGCGAGTTGAAAACCCTCTCCATCCGCGCTGAAATCATCATCGTACCAAACGCTGACAAGACTTCAGACAACCAGCCCGACTACCGGGTCTTTGCCGAAGGCATCGAAGTAGGTGCCGCATGGGTTCGCAAATCCGCCAGCACCAGCAAGGAATATGTTTCCCTGTCAATCGCAGCACCGGAATTCGGCCCCAAAAAGCTCTATGCCAATCTCGGCAAGGCTGCCGGTCAGGACGACAAGAACGTCTTTGCCCTCATTTGGAACCCTCGCGACTGACAAAAACATTACCCTCGCATCACACGATGCGGGGGTATTCTTTTTCCGAATCTGGTCAATAAAAAGTACCTGGTGCCACAATGTCAGACATAATTCAGTGCATACTACGGTTGTGGTTGGGGAGCGACTGCGCGCATTGAATTTGCGCTCGAGGGAGATTGCCCCGGCATTGTTTTGCCATGACCGACACATTTCCAGATTTCAACACGATCGCATCGTTTAATAATGCTGACTGGGCATGGGAGTTTCTGCGTCGTAATCCTGATTACCAGCACGATTATCGACTGAGCCGCGCCCGGCTTCTTAAGGTCATTGATCATTCATCAAAAACTGACTTTGTTCGGATTCGTAGAGGGTGTCCTTATGCAAAAACATGGGGATTGATATACATGGCCGACCCCGATGTTGCGTCCAGCGCCGCCCATGTTGCATGGCACTCCGATGACATTGGCTGGAGTGTTGAGGCAACGTCAACTGCGACCAATTCATCAGATGATAACATTGACTTTGATGAAAGAACCTCACGATTTGACCGTATTTTTCTCATCATTGGACCGGTGTTTCAGAACCTGTATATGCGTGTTGGAATACATTCTTCATGCCTGAAAGTCAGTGGCGATAGTGTGTTGTTTCACCCCGTTCGTATGCGTTTTTTCATTGACGGACTTGATCAGGTTCGCAGTGCAATGGCAGCTCTTGAAGTGGTGCAAGCGGTCAAAAAGTGCGTAAAATTGCCCAAGCAACAGGTGCCATATGTCACCCAGTTGCGGCGATTGAAGTACCTGATTGCTGCCGAAAAGGCCATTGAAGGTTCGTTTCTGAGAGAAATTGGTGCAGCAATTTACGGCAGCAAACGCACCCTGAAGGAATGGAAAAACCTCGATAGTCGGGCTTTCAAGGATGAAATCGCCCGCGCCAAACGCAAGGGTCTGCATCTTTTGAACGGCGGTTATCGCGAGTTTCTTAACTGAATCTTCCCAAAACCGTGTCGTAAATTGCGGCGTTAACTCCGACACTCCCGCTCAATACCGATCTCCTTCAGTCTTCTCCTGAATGCTCATATCCAAGAGCTGAAACAGAAGGAAATCATCATGGCTGACAATCAAGCAACCAACGAAAAACCCGTATTCCTGAATGCCAAACAGGCCGCAGAATTTCTCGGTCTTAAACCCAACACGCTTGCCAAAATGCGGGTCTATGGTAACGGTCCTGAATACCGCAAACACGGACAGCGCGTACTCTATTCGCTTGATGATCTGACCGCCTGGTCTGACGCATCGAAGCGTTCATCCACGTCGGAAACGCCCAATGTTTGAGGGTAAGAGGACGCGTAGTGATGTACGATTCTCCATCGCGTTTATGCTTGCCGGAAGCGGTCTATTGGCTGCATCTTTCGCTGATTTTGGACCACCAAAGCTCGTCTGGAACGCCTCAGAAAGCGTCGCCATCGGATTCTATTGGATCACAGGTTCACCATCAAAAGCAGGTGATTTGGTGTTCGTACAGCTGCCAGAATGGGCGAGATTTCTTGCCGGGCAGAGGCAGTATTTGCCTAAAAATGTACCGGCAATCAAACGCATTTCCGGTGTTTCCGGTGATGTTGTTTGCCGGTTTGGGTTGAATATATTCGTCAATCAAGACCGTGTTGCTTTTGCAAAATCTCGAGATGGATTAGGGCGAAAGCTACCTCAATGGAGCGGTTGTACCGTGCTCAAATATGATGAATTATTCCTGCTTGCCGATCATCCCAGTTCATTCGATGGGCGATATTTTGGCGTCACTAAAGCACCATCTGTCATCGGAATTGCGGTGCCGGTGTGGCTGGTATCGGATTGAGGTGATGGAGGATTGGGTTAGATGTGGATGGGTGGAGATTGAGATTGGTGAGAGCAAGATAAAAGAGATGGTGCCGGGGGATGGCCAAGCCATTGGAATTGTTCAATTCATTTGGTGCCGCCAACAACCGGTTGACACCAACTCAATCCCAAGCGTCTGCGATCATGGGAGGTTTTTGACACCATCTTGGCATTCAACATAACCACCCCAATCTCAGTGTTAATCAATAATAACTGGGAGATAGAAAAATGGCTGCAGACGAGTTCCAACCCAAGCTTGGTCGTATTCGATCTGTGTCGGGTCGCAAAAATCAGAAATACATTAATCGCATTGTCCGGGATATCCGACGCACGGTCCAGCCAAAATCAAGAGGCAGCAGATCGACATTTACTGGCAGCAAGTCAGGACGAGGATATTCCGTTGCAGCTTCCCAACGTGTTCGAAGTTTCCAACCTGGGCGGCGACGCGTCATTATCAAAGCTCGGTTTACAAGAATCACGAATGGTGATCTTGGTGCAGCCCGTGCTCATCTGAGATATATTCAACGTGACGGCGTCACACGAGAGGGAGAGCCGGGCGAGCTTTACGGGCAGGAAAATGATCGCGTTGATGGCAAAGCATTTCTGGCAGGCACCGAGGACGACCGGCATCAGTTTCGTTTCATTGTAGCACCGGAGGACGGCGCGCAACTTGACGACCTTAAACCGTTCATCCGTGATTTAATGCAGCAAGCTGAAAGCGATTTTGGCACGAAGTTGGAATGGGTGGCGGTGGATCATTTCAACACCGGCCATCCACATACTCATATTATCATCCGGGGTCGCGATGACAAAGGCGGTGATTTGATCATCGCACGTGATTATCTGTCCCATGGATTGCGCGAGCGAGCCCGTGACCTTGTTACTCTGGAGCTTGGCCCTGAAACCAAACACGAGCTTGATCAAAAGGTTGAACGGGAAGTTCAGTCCGAACGGTTCACCCGGATTGACCGGTCACTAATTAAAGATACTGACCAAGGAATTCTGACCATCTCATCATCACTCCATCAAGATCAACAATGGCAAAGCCACCGCATGGGTCGTCTCCGTAAACTGGAAAGCATGGGATTGGCAAAGGAACTTAAAGTGGGTGTGTGGAAGCTCGAAGAACGAACTGAGCAGGTTCTGAAACAACTTGGTCAGCGTGGTGACATTATCAAGACGATGCAGGCTGTGCTGAAAGAAGCTGGCATTGACCGTGGTGCATCAGATTATTCTGTTTTTGACACGAGCCAGCCGGGCAAGAAAATGACAGGCAAGCTTGTGGCTCTGGGATTATCAGATGAATTCAGTGACCGTCATTATGCTGTTGTCGATGGGGTGGATGGTAAATTGCATTACGCCGAGATTGGTCGTCTCAGCAAGTACGATCCGCCGAATAAAGATATGGTAGTCACATTACGAGGGCAAGATCCAAGTAAACAGCGACAAACGCAACAGGCGACGGCCCGAGTGTTCATAGAATCCCATATACCATTTCGCGATCTTGCCAGTGCGGATGGGGCAACATGGCTGGACCGAAAACTGTTGTCGAAAAAACCGCTTGAATTTCGCAACAAAGGCTTTGGTGCTGAAGCCAACCGAGCTTTGAGACTGCGTCAACAGTGGTTACTACGGGAAAAACTGATGACCGAACAAAATGGGCAAATGATCGCCCGCCGAAAACTACTTGAGACATTGCAACGAAAAGAGGTGAGCCGTGTTGCTATGAAGCTTCAGAAAGACCTTGGATTGATTTATCAGCCAACGGCAAGTGGCGAGCGACTGAAAGGACAGATTAGCAAGACCGTTATTCTGGCTTCAGGGCGATTTGCGATTCTTCAAAAAGGCAAGGAGTTCGCCTTTGTTCCATGGCAACAGGTGGTGCGAAAGAAGAAATTTACCGGCATTGAAATCGGGGCTTCGAAAGGAATATCTAGATGAATATTTATTGGAGGACGATTAACTGAATTACTGCTTTCTATTTTCTTTAAGCGTCTGATAATGCAAGATTATTGGACACAGTTCGTGTGCTTAACCTTAGGCGGTTTCATACAATAATTCTGGCTATAAGCGCCGTCGTGATTTATGCTCTGTAGCATGATTCAAGCGACCCATGCAGCCAAGGGCGAACTACCGAAACCCATTTTACCCAAATGGATCTTTGATGCATCCGCCCCGGAAACCCTTGAAATGGCAGGGTTTGCGATTGGTTCGGCTCTGGCACTCGTTTGTGACCACCGAAGAATTTCTAACGACGTTCGACCTGCGGAGTTTGAGAGATTTTCCTGATCTTCAGGACCATGCCCCAATACGAGAGGCTGTA
Source organism: uncultured Hyphomicrobiales bacterium (assembly GCA_964625235.1). Taxonomy (GTDB): domain Bacteria; phylum Pseudomonadota; class Alphaproteobacteria; order Rhizobiales; family JAJFHR01; genus JAJFHR01. The sequence goes on along the minus strand of CAZVAZ010000003.1, from coordinate 37,889 downwards.
TTTATCAAGAGCAGGACTTCAATCTAAACCGAGTTTCTGATGCAAAATATTTCTATATTGGGAGCATCGAACGACAACTGAATGAGGAACAGAATGCTACTTTTTTTAGGGTCAGGTGTTTCACTGGCGTCTGGCTTGCCAGGTGTGTTGGATATAACTGGACGTTTATTGGAAGGAGTGTATTTTCGCGATTTGGATGAACGTGGGAAGTTCTATTCCGCTGACGATGCGAACGGAAAGAATGTTGTAAACATAGACGACATACAAAGTTTTTTACGTTTGCTTTCGAAGGTTGATAGCCACTACCTTTCCACGCTCGCTCCATATATTTCTGGCGGGAAATACAAGAACACGGGCTCCATTTATCGTTCAGTCACAAGTTATGAGGATTTGTTCCACCTCAGTGAACAACTCAGGCAAAGCGGAGCTGGTCTTACTGACGACGCTATGACGGGGTCGTTTGTTGATCTAATCGAAGAACGAGCCGGAAATTTGTTAGAGGGCTATATTCGCGAACAGCGACTCATATCCTTATATCACCTGTCGTCTCGTACTTCGGAATTTATTGAATGGCTTGTGGCTGGATCCCTCCATTCGACTCACATTCGAGGATTGGACCTGCTGGTCGAACTGGCCCGCTCCCCACGCATAAACAGGTTGGATATTGTGACACTTAATCACGACACGTTGGTTGAAAGATTGTTCATCGAAAATGCCATCCCGTATGTAGATGGGTTCGGGCCGGTAGATGGTGATTTTCGATTTTTTGACGACCGCCTCTACGATGATAAGGACGTTAAAGTCAGCATATTCAAACCTCATGGTTCCGTTGAATGGTATCGTGTGTTGGGAATGAACTACCCAGCCATTTTTTGCGGAGAAGACATTCAGAACTGCAAATTGGGAAATGGCGACACCAAAAAGATCATGATAAAAACGCCCGCATTCCTCTCAGGGGTGAATAAGGTTATCTCTTACAATAGAGGGATTTACTCGGAAATATTTTACAGAGTGCATCAGGTATTCAAGCAAAATCAGTCTGTGGTTATGTCCGGTTATGGTTGGGGCGACACCGCGATCAATTTCAGAATTATGAATTGGCTAGATTACACGAATGAGAACGCCATTATGCTGCTACACCAAAACCCCAAGGAGTTGATTGACAGGTCAATGCAACTGGCCGAGGGCTATCGCGCGTTAGTTGCAAAGGGCAGACTCAAACTGGTTGAACATTGGCTTTCACAGGCGCATTTTTCGGATGTAGAAAAGTTCGTTTCGCGCAATCAATCCGATTAAACATTTCGCTCCCGACGCGGAAAAACTACACGATTATAAAGCGAGGAGCAACTGAGCTGCAACGCCAAACGTTACAGCGATCTCAAATCTGAGTATAAGGCTCAACGAGCCATGTTCTCGCTGCGGGCATTATCATAAATCGGCCTCAATACGGCAATCCAGAATACTCTTTCAGCCCAACATGAAACTCATCAACCGACTGATCCGATTTGAAAGTCATTTCAATGGAAATCTCTTCAGTCCAAGCCTCAAACATCTTCAGGTCTGCAATTGGATCAATTGGATTTCCAAACTTTGTTTTCGATGCGTTGTAATGCAATTTTTCGTTCGGCCTGAGCCAATTGGAGATCCATCTAGGTGATCCAAGCTCTTTTTCTATTTGTTTTTTGCTACTGCCCTTCAAATCCAGCTGAGTTTTTTCATCGAATAGAGATACGTCGCCGCATTCACCGTTCGTGAATGTCATCAGATATTCTACATACTTGGAGTACACAGTTGGAGCAGCTGCAAACATCGCGTCAACAGTTTCCCTTGGTGAAGCGCGATGTTTCAGTTGCTCATTTGTTTCCAGATCGGGTGCCATTCCCATCTCAATAAAGCCCGATGGACCTGCTCCTCCTATCAAACTCGAACCAAGTGAGAACGCCACACAGAGTGTGTCCAGCGGTTTCAATATTTTCCACGCATCTTCACTTCCCTTTATTTCGGCCTCATAGGCTAGCCGGTTAAAGTGCCTATCCTCTTCATCAGTTGATGTTAACTCATAGATGCGATCACAGATGAACATCAAATGGTTTGAAACCGTTCCCAGCCAACGGTCATAGAAATGTTCCTGAAATTCTTCCCAGGTTAGAAGAATGATATTTGAGGATTCTGCTGCTGCTTTAGCCCCGCTTTGGTACCCCTTACGCGAAATGAAATAGCCGACATTAGCTCCAGAATCCGAAACTACAGTTCTAAAACTATGTATGGCATTTTTGGATATCGCTCGGTTCCAGTTCTTGCACTCAAACAGCATTGTTTGTTGTGGGTTCCGAGAATCATCGACAACATGTACGTCTATCTCAGCTGTACCTCTCACCGTTTTGATTGTGCGGCCTCGCTCGGCGCGGCAGCCGACTTCAAGCATAATTTGTTCCACCCGACGCTCGAGGTCTTGCCAGTTCTTGGGGCCATCTACATATATCATTCCGACACCATTACATAAGTTTACTATCGTCTTGTAGATATTCATCATAACTTCGTGCAGGCGCTACTCTTTAGGTGTTCAACCCTGCATCAGGCGATTGGTAGAAAAGGCAAGTATCGAATCTCGAACAGCAATTGTGGGTTCTCCATCGCGAACCATAAGATGTTGCGTGACGACGCTGTGCGGGTAATTGACGTGTGTTCTGAAAAACGGGTCGACATCGCTACTCGTAGCAATATCTGGTCACGGGACGAAGAGCCCAAGACCTATTGCACCGCATGTGTTTTCTCATGGATGGAACGTGGCTGAGAACCTGCCCCTCCACAATCACTAAACAGTTTCGCTGCTCCAGACGAACCGTGTCCTCGGCTATCATCCCTCGACTTCCGGCATTGTGCCTTTCAATCAGACGCCTCTGCTCTTTCAATTGGTCGGGCATTGACTTTCAATTGGTCAGGAGTGTACTTTCAATCGGTCGAGCTAGCTGGGACCAATGAATGTACGACCGTTTCGCCAAAAACAGAATACAAGAGGCCTTGGCCGACACACGGGTTGTTCTTATATCAGGACCTCGACAGTCCGGCAAAACGACCTTGGCGACAGACATCGCGGCCGATGAGATGCCCTTCTTCACCCTCGATGATGCCACCGTGCTCGCATCTGCGAACAACGATCCCGTAGGATTCCTGCGCGGGCTTGACCGTGCAGTCATAGACGAGATCCAGCGTGCACCAAACCTGTTGCTCGCCATTAAAACCGAGGTGGACAACGATAAAAGCCCGGGCCGATTCCTGCTGACTGGCTCCGCCAACCTAATGACCGTACCCCGCGTCGCAGATTCACTCGCCGGCCGGATGGAGGTGGTGAAACTGCTCCCACTGTCTAAATCGGAGATAGAAGGCTCCAAATCGGCATTTCTCAACAACGCGTTCAAAGGCGTACACCCGACAGTCGAGAGCGTAGTGCTCGGAGACGATCTAATCGAAGTCGTTCTATCGGGTGGCTATCCCGAAGCGATCACCCGCCGAAAATGGGGCCGTAAGCAGGACTGGTATCAAAGCTATGTGGACGCAATCGTCCAACGAGATGTTAAAGATGTGGCCCAGATAGAACAACTCGCCATTATGCCGAAGCTTCTGAACATTCTCGCTGAACACTCAGGGCAGCTCGTCAACTATTCAGGGATTGGCGGCGCGATCGGGCTCAACCATGTCACAACGCAGAAATACCTTGGCGTCTTTGAGAGCCTGTTCATCGTTCACACGCTTCAACCGTGGTTTACCAATAAACTGAAGCGGCTGACAAAATCGCCAAAACTCCATTTCTTTGACGCAGGCCTCCTTGCAGCGCTGAGAGAAATCTCTCCGGATATAGTTCGCAAGGATAGGACATCTTTCGGGGCAGTCTTGGAGACATTCGTCTTCAGCGAATTGCAAAAAATAGCGACATGGAGTGAGCAGCGATGTTTGTTCTCTCACTTCCGAGACAAAGACAAAAATGAAGTCGATATCGTTTTGGAGGACAGGCGGGGGCAGGTGGTCGGAATCGAGGTGAAATCATCGGCGACGGTCTCGTCATCAGATTTTTCAGGCATGCGGAAATTAGCGGATGCCTGCGGGGACAAATTTGTACAAGGAATTGTACTCTATGACCATAATCAGGTCGTCCCATTCGCTGAAAACATGTTTGCCGCGCCGCTCTCTAGCTTATGGTCTTCAAAATGACTCATCTAATCAAATCGCTACAAGCCTTGAATATTTCGTGATAGAAAACCCCATGCTTATTTTAAACGTTTCAGACATTCATTTCAAAGAACCTCAGTGTCTTCGCCCAGATACTGATCCAGACTTGCCTTATAGAACTCGAATGCTTCAAGACTTGCGGGGACAAGTACAAAAGCTGGGCCGAATCGATGCGATCGTTATTGTTGGCGACGTCGCCTTCAAGGGTGATCCCGCAGAGTATCGTGTTGCCGAGAACTGGATACATGAGCTCATCGAAGCCACTGGGTGCCATCTTGAACGCGTCTTTGTTGTACCTGGCAATCATGATGTAGACAGACGCGTAATTGGTCAGTCACTCGCCACTAGAAACGCCCAAAATTCCATCATACGGTGCAAACCACAACAGAGGGAAGGGGAACTACGTGCTCAGTTCGAAGATGTTGAAACCGTTGGCGCGCTCCTCAAACCACTGGGCGCCTACAATGAGTTTGCACGCGCCTTTAACTGCCAAATATATGGACCGGATCATCTTTCTTGGAAGCAGGATCTTGACCTAGATCAGGGAGTGAAGCTTCGGCTGCACGGCCTGACATCTGCGGTCCTTTCAGGGCCAACCGGACAAGATGATGCGCCGGGGAAGCTTTATCTGAGCCCGCTCCAAACAGTGTTTAACCCTGAGGAAAATGTTGTGAACGTCGCGGTTTGCCACCATCCTCCTGACTGGTTTCTGGATGCGGGCGATGTTGATGAAAAGATTTGCAACAGATGTGCGTTGCATCTTTTCGGACATCGCCATCGTCAGCGACCGACAATGACCCAAGACTATGTCAGAATAAATTCTGGTGCAATCAATCCTGATCGGCAGGAACCGGGCTGGCAACCCGCATATAGCTTGATCGATGTGAAGGTGAGCGGCCAAGGCATCGCACGCGAGCTCATCGTCAGTGTTAGTCTTAGAGAGTGGCAACCAAACCCAGAGCGTTTTCGTGCGGTCCAGAACAACGACGACTCTGAAGTCTTTACACAGACCATCACAATCCCCGACAGAAAGACGCACCTCGGTGTCGCGCCCTCAACCCCAGACTTGACAGAGGAAGCTGTTGCTCTTGCAGCCGCTCCGGATGCAGAGGCCTCAATGAGTGACGAACGAACCAGGAATCTTGTCTATCGTTTTTGGCAGCTAACAGTTGGTCAAAGACGAGATATCGCCCTGAAACTAGACCTAATTACCGAAGACGACATGAAAACGCCTGAAGCCGAGCGATACGGACGGGCGCTGTTAAAAGCTGCGGAACGGAAAAAACTCGAAAAACTCGCTGCTGAAGTCGAGAGATGTGAAGGATCAAGATGACTGAAAATGTTTCAAACCTGACGGCCGACTTTCCAATCTGGTATCGGGATGTTTCAATCGATGCTGACGACGCTTGCCGGTCATTTCGCATGGAAGCCATCAAAGAACTTACCGAAGGTGCGGATCGGGACTTAATCGAGGGTATTGTGAGAATGGCTTTTGGAATAGACCGTCAAGGTGCCCCGCAGGCGACTCTTGATCGCGTACACCATTGCTTCAAGGGAAAAGATCCAACTTTTGATCCCGGCTCCGCCAAGCGCGAAGTTCAGATTCTTGCTGCAACTGTTTTGGTCAATATGTTCAATCAGTCCAACCACATGGGCGACCTTGCAGCGCTTAGCGTAACAACTGCTTCAATTAATGAAACGAGAATACCAAATCTTCCGATGGATCTCGTGGCTCTGGCCGAGGTCGCACTAGACCACCGATCCGTCGAGGCGCGAGAGCGCCCAGATCTTAGCGATTATCAAAAAGCAACCACGTTCAAGATTGGCGAGGGCTTAAGTCGAAAAACAGACGAAGAAGTGGCTGAAACAATTGATGCATCCGATCTGTTGGCGTTGGCTAAGGAGGTCCAAACAGCACTGCGCAGCGTCACGACACGCCAAACACGTGTGGTGGGATCACTTGAGAAGTTCATAAAGGTGCAGGATGAAGAACTTCAGGTGCTTTGGTGGTTCCTAGGTGGCCGTAGCGTGGAACTGGATTGCGATTTCACGGAGCTTTCTGCAGCAGTGATGCCACTCGCTCTTGGCAAAGAGCTGGCTGACGAAACCTATATCCTACCTGGCTTACGATCAATTCGTCCGCTTATGGCTCGTGCTGGTTTGACAGATAAATCCAAACTCTCAATACCTAATATGATCAACGGAGCAGATACCGACTGGCTGGCGACGTTAGTCGGGGATACTTCTCCATCGCCAGTGACCCAACCGCTTCACTTTGCCATCTCGCGCAGGCTTGAGGTTGATGACGAGAAGACTTGGATTGATCCATGGGCCAAAATTACGACCACTAAGGCAACTGAAAAATTTGCAGCACTGACACTTGGTGAACTGTTTTATCGCGAACAACTGCTGCGAAAATTTCCATGAGCACAGACATATCAGCTACACAGCACAAATGCGCCAACCCCCAGTGTAAGGCATTCGAAACAGGTCGCTGCCTTGAGGGATTGGATTTCGATAAATGCCCCACATATGGCCGAGATCAAGAGATAGATGCGACGCTGGAAACCGAGATAGTCTCCGAGCCTACCGACACCTTGATCAACTTGCGTCCCGCAACTACGCTCCCAGTATCGCGTGCTTCGATGCTGTTAGGGTGTCAAGATGGTCGCGTAGTTGCCATCGTAGGACCAAGAGACGCCGGTAAGACCAGCCTTATTGCGAGTCTATTCGATTTGTTTCAAGAAGGACCCGTAGCAAAGCTTTCTTTCGCAGGTTCAGAAACACTGCACGCGTTCGAACTTGCTTGCCATGATTCTCGTGCCGCTTCAAGACGCGCCATACCGTCTCAGCCGCATACAGGCCACGGCGACGTTCGCTTTTATCACCTTAACCTCAGCTATGAACCGGCCGTTGCTGGTATGACATTACTTCTGGGGGATCGCGCTGGAGAAGAGTATTTAACCGCGGCCGACGATTTGTCCCAAGCGGGTCCATTTCCGGAAGTTTCTCGCGCTGACACCGTAACAGTACTGGTAGACGGAGGTAGGCTACTAAACAATCAAACACGTCACAATACCCGCAGCGAAACAGGCCTCATGATCCGCGCTTTGGCAGACGGTGAGTTTCTTGAGCGTAAGCCTCATATCATTTTTGCGTTGACTAAGATGGATTTGGTGAACGCTTCTCAACATAAAGATCGCGCCATTGCCGATTTCGATAAAGTTGTAACGCTCGCAACCACGATTCTAACGCCACATGCTCAAAGCTTTAAGTCAATCCATCTCGCAGCGGCGCCAGCCGATACCAGCATGGATCGTGGATCCGGCGTTGATGAGCTTTTGCAGTCTTGGACTCGGCCCCGCGCTGAAGACAAACTCGCTATTCCGGCAAGTATGCCGACTAATCGTAATATTCAGAACGTTCGGATGCCTAAACAGAAGATGGGAACTGCGACATGAGCCATCCTTCTATCTCGATTGTTGGCCTTCCGGGTTCAGGCAAAACGACCTTTCTAGCGGCTCTCTGGCATCTGCTCACCGAGCAGGAAGAGGATACCGAGCTGCGCTTGAAAAACCTTCATGCCGGGAACACAGCCTATTTAACAAATATCGCAAACAGATGGCGACAGGCACAGGTCCAAGAGCGAACTCAACAAACGGGAAATCAGAATATCCAGATCAATCTGACCAAGCGAGATTTCAGTCTAGACTTGCAGGTTAATTTCCCAGATGTCGCAGGTGAGACCTATCGCGACATGTGGGAAAATCGAACATGTGAGCCTGATATTGTCGAAATGCTGCGGAGTGATAATGTATTGTTGTTCATCAACGCTGACACAATTCAGTGTCCCAGATGGGTAGTCGATGAAGCTGAACAAATGGCAGGTATGGGTTTACCAATGGACGAAGGTCAAGATGTCGATTGGGAACCGCGCATGTCACCAACCCAGGTTCAGATTGTCGAACTACTTCAGCTGCTCACTGAAAAACCTTTTGATGTTGGCCCGCGAACACTGACAGTATTACTTTCCGCTTGGGATCGCGTCGAGGCCGAGGGCCTCTCGCCTTCAGAATATCTAAAGCAACGCCTGCCACTTCTACACCAATATCTAACCTCTGCTGGTGACCAGTGGACTTTAACAATCAGTGGATTGAGTGCGCAGGGCGGAATGTATGATGATCCAAAAAAGCCAGAAGAAACTTCTGAAGATGCGGAACGGCTAAGGGAACTCGATCGACCGTCCAAACGCATAAAGCTCGTGACAGACAGTGGCGAGACGCAAGACTTGACGATTCCTTTCGTCGGATTGGTCAGGTGAACCTTGCATTCGGTCACGCTAAATCAAACGCTGCATGGTTACAAAGACGGCCACCGGGCAGTCGCATCTTCAATTGAGCTAAGCGCTCAAGATACGAAGACACTTCTTGTGCTCAGCGACACCTCAGGTCCAGGCTCACGCTTTGAGGCGCGAGGCTATTTAACGGGCTATCCGCTTCTAACTTCCGGTCTGTATGCCTTAGCTCGCACTTGGCCGGCCCCTGAGATGTCGCGGCCTGGATGTGTCTGGACTCATACACTCTTGATTGATTTCGTTGATCTCGCAACCACTGTGGACCCAACACATCTGCTAAAGTTTTTCCGGAGGCCGGAGCAATCTACGACAGAATCTTACAAGAATACAGTTAAGTTCGATGAGGAGCAGCAGGTTGCGCAGGTTGAACCGCAGGTCGCATCATTTGCAAAACCGCTTATTGCGGCACTCTATCAGCATCCCTCGAAACCAATCATCTCCTTCGAACTCGATCCCGAGATCTCGGAGAAGGCGGTTCTTGCTTTATGGGCACAGCAATGGCCGCGGCTGCGTCGGTCATTTCGATTTTGTACAATGGCGTCCGCAGACAGATCGACAAAAGATATCCTCTTTGATCTCCAACTTTTACCGAAAGCGATGCCGAGTGTGCGGAGCCGGTTTGCCAATGCGATCGATGCGAATTCTCCTGATAAGGAGCCATCTTGGCTGCGAACTGCAATAGAAGACCTTGCGATGTCAAAATCGGATGGATTGCGGCAGTTCTTGTTTCACGCTGGGAGTGATCTGCAAAACGGTAGAAGCAGTTTCGCAATTCTGTGTAGCATCTTCAACTTAATGGAAGGAGCGCCACAGGCTCAAGTTGACATTGAAGCCGCACTAAAGCTCATCCCTGCTCCTTCTGAACCAAACACAGCGCGTGCACTGAAAGGTATTGTCGTCAGACGCCTTTTCAAACAGCACTCGGGTCTCAGCCGACCTGTCCTTTCATACATGATTGACCATATTGACTTATTAGACAGGCGACGGCTGGACGATGGTACAAAACGTTTTGGGCAAACTTTACTTAAGGCTCAGCCAAAGCTGTTTTTGAAAATGAGCCGGTCCGGCAAGATCGGAGAAGAGATATTTCTGGAAACCCTAGCGTCCGTTCCTATCAAGGATATTTTGACGGCGGCCAAGAGAGTTTCCGGATTGCTGTCGACAGCCCTCGAACTCCGCTCGGAACTGCTTCAGAGTTCTTTGACTTGGGCACTTATTGATGAAAGTCACACTAATGTACTCGACAAGCTCAACGAGTTAGATTTTCATCAGGAAGTCCTGCGAGCTGCAATAATCGCAAAAAGAATTGATCTCGCTGACTCTCTTCTGGTGCGTATTAACCGGTTGGACTTGCTGATTGCTTTGCATCAAACCTATGCGGATAAAGACATTACCGCTGAAGACCTTAAACAATGGCTAGAGACGATAGGAACGCCTAGTGGTTTGGGAACGTTCTTCTCGTCGGTAGACAAACTCGACCGGCATTTTCTTCTTGCGGTTAGCCAACTCTATTCTCCTGAAGATGTCCCTAGCAACTCGGAAAGGGACCCGTGGCTAAGCGCTATTGAGAACACCAGAAACGTCTTGTCTGATGATGATGAACTAACGTTGCGGGCCTATCTTTTGAGACGTTCTTTTGATGACGAAGTCTACAACGCAGCTGAACTGGCAGAATTTGGGTTTGAGACGACTGATAACGCTTTGGCAAGAAATCGATTGTCCTACAAATCTTGGAGTCAATTGGAGGATAAGTTACCCTGGCCGATGTTTTGGCAGGAGTGGGACAAATGCTATCGTCTACGCAAAGGATTGATCGAACACTGTGTCGAAGATAGGTGGCCCGCACTCGCATTTGCGACTCTGACGTCTATAGATGAACAGTTCGCAGTTCTCGTTTCCATAGCAAATGATAGTTATCGCGGGCGCCAGTATCTCAAAGCGGTAAAAGGCATTCTAAAGGAAGCGGAGGATCCTCATTTGCAAAAGCGATACGCGATAATAAATCATATCTTAAAAGGATACTGAATCTCGTGAGTCGGCCCCCAGATTGGTCATACTAACGATATCTGTCTTCTTGGAAATTCTGTAGTGACCTCGTTAGGAAATGTGTCGAATAATGGCTGGAAAAAAATTTGATCCAATTTTACGCGCTCAGTTCAAAGAAGAGGCGAGGCGTATCCTTTCGCTTGATCGTGTGGCAAATCGAATGGGTAGATCTCAAAACACCATCGGTGAAATCGAACGAGCGATGGTGGCCGCCTACAAGCTAGGACGGCAGTCTGGGGATGTTGTCGCGAGTGTGAAAGAGCCTGAGGACTGTGTTGATTGGATACTCATACCGCCACGATCTCGGGATGTGTTGTGGCATATGACCTTAAGCTTCAGCAGCTTTCAGACCAAACCAACGTTTGTTCCTGATAGTTTAATCCGCTCTGACGACGAACCGAAAATCCGTTGGTTCTCTCTCAACAAGAATGGCCGATCAATCAATGATCGCGGGTTTCAAGATGGACCTGTTCAAAAACTTGTCCAAATGGGATTGTTAGCGACTTCACAATCGGATTCAAACATACTTGATCTGACTGAACTGGGGAGCCGCTCCTGCATGGCGTACTGGCGACGATCTGATGCCAACGATCCAAGTCTGCCCATCATGAGTGTTAGAGGTTAGACCTGTCCGCCGTTTTTTCATCGCTTAAGTGATCATCACGCAGCCAGTTTGTCACTGACTCTGGCTATATTTTGATGGCGGTATGTGTCTAGATAAGGATTTTTTCTGCTTCCGTATTGCGTATTCCGGGGTTATCCGGCCACTGATTCCGATAACATCCGGCCACCCATACCGATTTAATCCGGCCGGGGAAACCGGGGCATCCGGCCACCCTGTATTTGCCTGAGATTTTGCTGCGGCGAGGCGATCCTTAACGTGGTTATTCTTCGTTCATTTTGAACGGAGAGGACCCCAATGAAGAGATTGCCAATGCGGAAGATACGAGAAGCCCTGCGGCTTCGTGCTGATGGATTATCGGGGCGTCGAATATCACTCAGCCTGTCTTTGGGGCGAGCGACTGTATCGGATTATTTGCGGCGCGCTGATGGGGCCGGTCTGGCGTGGCCATTGCCTGATGATCTGAGTGATGGCGATCTTGAGCGGATGCTGTTTGCGCGCACGGCTGGTGAAGTCAGTGGCTCCTATCCCCAGCCGGATTGGGCGTATTTGCACCAGGAGTTGCGCCGCAAGGGCGTGACACTCTCTCTGCTTTGGGAAGAATACCGATCCGTTTATCGCGATGGATATGGCTACAGCCGGTTCTGCGAACTTTATACGCGTTGGGAAGGCAGACTATCGCCGGTGATGCGTCAACGTCATCCGGCAGGCGAACGGCTGTTTGTGGATTATGCCGGGGCGACAATGGATGTGGTTTGTCCCAAGACGGGTGAAGTGAGAACGGCTCAATTATTTGTCGCCACCCTGGGAGCATCCAATTACACCTATGTCGAAGCCAGTTGGACGCAAACACTGCCTGATTGGGTCTCGAGCCATGTGCGGGCCTTTGATTTCTTTGGCGGGGTGACCGCACAGGTGGTCCCGGACAATCTGAAGGCCGGTGTAACCAAAGCCTGTTTTTATGATCCGGCGATCAACCGTACCTATGGCGATATGGCCCGCCATTATGATACTGCTATTGTTCCCGCCCGGCCAAAAAAGCCAAAGGACAAGGCAAAAGTCGAGAGCGCTGTGCTTTTGGTGGAGCGCTGGATTATGGCACGGCTTCGCAACCGGTGCTTCTTCGGCCTTGATGAACTGAATGCTGCCATTCGCCCGTTGTTGGATCAGTTGAACAACAAAGTGACCCGGCATCTGGGGACCAGTCGACGGGATTTGTTTGAGAAGCTCGACAAGCCTGCTCTGAAGTCTTTGCCGATCGAGCCTTATGTTTATGCCGAATGGAAACAGTGCCGCGCCGGTCTGGATTACCACATCGATATCAGGCGGCATTACTACTCCGTGCCCCATCAATTGTTGAAGCAAAAATTATGGGCCCGGATCACCGCGCGCACTGTAGAGGTGTATTTTAAAGGCAAACGGGTCGCTGCCCATCATCGCACCTCGGGCAATCGTCAGCATTCCACCCACAAAGATCATATGCCTGCCCATCACCGGTTCAAAGCGGATTGGACACCTGAACGCATACGCAGGCAGGCCGCACGGATCGGCACCAACACCGAAGTCTATGTTGAGGTTATCATGCGCGAGCGCCGCCACCCCGAACAAGGATACCGATCCTGTCTTGGCATTTTGAGGCTGGCCAAAACCTTTGGCCGTGAGCGCCTTGAGGCCGCTTGTGAGCGTGCCTTGGAGATCAATGCCCGCTCTTACACATCCCTGCATTCCATTCTCAAGAATGGTCTGGATCGCCAACCTCGAACCCGCGCCACGGACGAGCCTGGTATTACCCATCACAATATCCGTGGCGCACAATACTTTCATTGAAAAGGATAAAACACATGCTCAATCATCCAACCCTGGATCAACTCAAAACGCTGAAGCTTGACGGTATGGCTGAAGCCTTCAACGAACTGGAAACACAGGACGGCTGTCCGACACGCCTATGGAAGCCTTCAATGAAGCCTACGCCATCAGTCGCGGTACAAAGTGTCAGCAATTCCTTTTTTCACTCAGTCTAAGTCCGCCGGAAACAGAAAGCGTGCCTGTCGATGTATTTGAACAGGCCATTAGCGATATCGAAATCAAGATCGATTTAGTTGGTCAGCCGCGTGTGATTGTCTTTCACGAAAAGGAAGGTCGCCGCCACGCTCATTGCGTCTGGTCTCGCATTGATGTTGAAAAAATGAAAGCGATCAACTTGCCTCACTTCAAACTGAAGCTACGGGATATTTCACGCCAGCTCTATCTGGAACATGGTTGTCTGCTTAAGAGTGGAGAGCAGAACCTGATTCACTAAGCGTAAAGTCCTTTACCCTTAATGCCTTATCGTTTTCGTTATCCAGCTAGTGCCTTGGCAATCTTTGCCCCTATTTGATCAGACGCGATCCTCAGTGGGCTTGCGTCAAGATGCGCATATCGCTCAGTAGTGGCCGCCTGTTTGTGACCTAGTAATGCACCTACTATCGGCAACCCCATTCCTGCACCTGCTCCCACGGATGCAAAACTGTGCCGAAGGTCATGAAGACGTAGATCTTCTGCGCCAGCATGGCGACGGATTGCGCGCCAAGGTTTGTTCAAATCCGCTCTTGGCCCATCTAAAAACTCTGATGGAAATACGTACAAACTGCAGCGGTCTTGACGCATTAAGATTTCTATTGCAATTTTGTTAAGGACAACCGTTCGCGCACCGGTCTTGCTGTCAGCAAGAAAGAGCAAACCTCGCTCCATATCAACTTCTGGCCACGTCAGATTTAGAATTTCACGCAGGCGGCAACCAGTGAACATCAACAACCTAATAGTGTCAGTTGCCCCAGTTGGAAAAATTGTTTTTTGGTTTTCAGATTTTACTATGTGTTTGGAGGCAGAACTATTTGCTGACAACTCCCAAGGAATTCCTTCGGTCTCCGCCAATCTAATTGCGGCTCCAAGGCGCATGAATTCATCCTCAGACAGGTAACGGATGCGTGGTATCTCTTTGAATGATTTGATCCCGTTTGTCGGATTATATCCTTCTTTAACAATTCCAAGGGTCTGAGCGTAACGGTAAACTGCTGAAATCGTTTCAACCGTTCGATTGGCCTGTATTTTTGTACGGCGACCAATTGTTGAGTGAAGTTGCTGGATCTCAGTGCGGGTGATTTCGGTCAGTTTAAGAGGGCCAATGAAAGGTATTGCATGTTTGCGAATGTTGATCTCATAGTTTTGGATGGTTGCTGGTTTAAGCCGACTTGTGGCTTCTTCATCCAAATATCGATAGGCAAAGGATTTGAAGTCTGGAACTTTTCTTTCCTTTGATCGTGCGCTTGCCGGATCAATCCCAGTTCTTGCGACTGCTAAATACTCACGCGCATTTTTGCGAGCCTGATCAGGTGTCATGTTTGATGTGGCGCTTATCGTGATTCTGCGTTTGCGAGTCAATCGTCCACCAGCACCAACCCGGTATTCAACAATGTAGTTTTTACCACCCGTTGGGTTCACCTTCAGCCCAAAGCCCTTGAGAGAATCATCGAATATGAAAACCGGTTTGTCTGCAGGCTCACAAGCATCCACCAACCGCTTTGTAATCCTTGCCACTGCCATATGGATATCCTTTCTGGTAGCCACCTAGTAGCCACCGTGAAAAGAATTCGTAGCCATAGGGAGAAATAAGAAAGTAACTATAACATAGTAATATCAATATGTTAATGCACTAATATCCAATTAGAGAAACACGTAGAAATGGCTATTTCTTCGACTCATAACCTGAAGGTCGTAGGTTCAAATCCTACCCCCGCAACCAAAAATAACCCGCTAAATCAAACGATTAGCTGGTTTTTATTTTTCTTATTTTTCTTTAGATACCTCTCTTGGGTACCACATGGGTACCAGTTGAAATCAAACATAAACCAACGCTCGTAATCAATTCTTTTGACTTGGCTATAAAATATTGGTGCGTCGATAGGCTTGTTTTTCAAGTCTTTGAATATCTGATGGCTGATTTCGGGACGAGAGCTGCCCGGTTAATGAAGAGGGATAACCCTCACCTTGCGTCCAAAACAAATTGGAATAGAAAAATCAACATTGGCTTGTATTGCGACTTAGACAGATATGATTGGTGCAAGGGTCGGTCAAAAACCCATTTATGTTTGCTTAGGTGAATGTGCACAAAAGATAGTTTCTAAAAACCCGCTTGAGTAATTGCCTGCATTGAGACGCAGGTGGACGTATTGGCGACATGTAGCAAGGTGGATTTGCTGTAAAAAAATAGACAGTGCCTTTGAGTTTTTGAATTACAATCTTGGAGGAACCCACGATACGCAAACATTTTACAGAGGCCGTTCGGCTTGCTTTGAACAGTGACCTTTCGTGCTATCAGATGGCTAATGATCTTGGGGTTGGATATTCAGCACTGGGCAAGTGGATATCGGCTTATCGCCATGATGATTTGCAAAAGGAACTGGCCCAGTTGCGCAAAGAAAACAAGATATTGCGTGAGGAACGCAATATCTTAAAAAAAGCAACGGTGAATTCAACCGTTTGTCGCTTTATCCGCGTGTTGTTGTTTTGTGTCTCGGGCCAACTCCAAAGGATGCATACAGCCAGGCCGCAGCTGCGCGTGAAGTGGGGTATTCGACTTTACTGATTGCGCGCCGGGCGTAACCGGAGAGCACGCCCTGTCAGGGTTTTGAACGCGTGATATTCTGACGTGCCTTGAAGGCTTTGAGGTGGTTACGCTGTGGAGCGAGGACACGGATCTGCTGACCAGACAGGGGCTTGCAGCACGCTGCGGTGCGCTTTTACCTTTAATTGTGACAACTGATGTGGCTGATCATTGTATGCTTGAGCGCCATGTCTGCGTCGACACAATCGCCGCCGGGGGCAACGTATCACTCATGGTAACACAGGTTTAGAATCACTGGACGCAAACACATATAAACATCTGCACAGACTGTCGCCGACTGAAATGCAGGCATGACGCATTCGGCCATCAAAATAAATGCTTTGGCCCTGTGTCAAGGTGATGGCTTCATACCCATCAGAGTGAAACTCCAGTCTGCCTGACAGGACATACAACATGTCCTCGGTATCATGCTGGTTCCAAGGGCCGAATTTCTCCAGTGAGGAACAGGTAAACTCAACAATAAAGCATTGAAACAGCTTATCTTTGAACTGGGCAGCTAGTGGAAACAGCCGATTATTGGCATATTCAACAACGTCTGCAGAAATTTCACGGTCAACACTAAGACGCCCCGACAGAGCTGGCTTGTTTTCTGTCCCGAGCAGACTGGTAATATCTATGCCAAAGCCATGAGATAGCTTCAGCAATATTTCGAACGTTGGCGACAGCTGACCATTTTCTATTTTCGATAAGGTCGATCGTGCAAAACCGGCCTTTTCGGCCAGTTCTATTTGGCTCAGACCCTTTTCTCTGCGCCAACGTCGAACGCGCAAAGAAAGCTCTGCATGTTCACGATCATGGGTTTGATTACTGGATTTAGTCAATTTATGTGCAGTCCGGTTTGTAAATGGATGGCATATCACTAGCACAATATCATGTTGCTATGATAGCATTGACAGCATAATGTTCATATAATAACATTTTGATACCAGATTGAAGTCAACCTAAGGGATGTATTGCATGAGTGGAGCCGTATCACAAAGTCTGTTTGAGCGCGGGTTGAAAGTGCTGGTGGAAGGCGTGTCCTCGGCATCGCGGGGTCCTGCTGCCTTTGGCACCACTCCGCGCTATATGTCCCATGGTCAAGGCACCCGGCTTGTTGACGTTGATGGCCGCGAATATCTTGATTGGATGATGGCCTTTGGTGCCTTGCCGCTTGGCCATGCCCATCCGGCAATCGTTGAGGTTGTCGCCCGCGAGATCACCCGCGGCAGTCACTTTGCCACGGCTTTGGAAGTCGAAGTTGAGGTTGCTGAAATTCTCGTTGACGTCCTGCCTCATGTGGACAAAATCCGGTTTGCAAATACCGGTACCGAAGCCGCTATGGCCGCCTTCCGCCTTGCCCGTGGCCACACAGGAAGGCGCAAGATAATCAAATTCGAGGGCCACTATCATGGCTGGTCAGACGCTGTTTTGTTAAATTCAAATCCTCAACCGGTTGCTGCATTGGGCCACCCGAATTCCCCCATTCGAATTCCCGACAGTTCTGGCATTTTGGAAGAGAGTTGGCTTGATACCATTGTTGTCCCTTGGAATGACTTCGACCTGCTGGAACGCGCCATGGAAACGCATGGGCGCGATGTTGCCTGTGTGGTCACCGAAGGAGTTATGTCCAACATGGGGGTTATTCCCCCAAAAGACGGTTATCTGAAGCGCATGCAGGAGCTTTGCCGGGAATATGGTGCACTGTTTTATCTCGATGAAACTGTTACCGGGTTCAGGCTGGCCGCCGGTGGTTGTGCCGAGTTGTATGGATTGACACCAGATATCGTCACCTACGGTAAGGCGTTGGGCGGTGGCGTTCCAATGGCGGCAATCGGAGGATCGGACGAGGTGATGTCGGGTCTTGAATGGGGCAAGGTATTGCACTTTGGCACCCATAATGCTGGACGGCTGGCCTTGCATATTTGTAAGACTATGTTGACCACCATGCTGGCGGAAAATCAGGCCGGATTCATAAAAATCAAGGATCTGGGTGAGAAAATGACTTCTGAGATACAGAAAGTTGCCCGCGAAAACAACCAGCATGGCATCATCTGCCAAGGCGTCAATTCCATGTTCCAGATATTTTTCACTGATCGCACGGAAATTGCCAATTACCGTGAATTTTGTGGCCATGTTGATCGGTTAAAATTTCGCAACTTTGTGCTGCGTTTGTTTGACAAAGGTGTCTATATGAACCCATCAGCGACATTGCATTCACTTTCTTCAATAGTTCATACTGAAGCAGATATTGCCTTTACAGCCAAGGCAATTGCGGAAGTGCTTGAGGAGATGCCGTGATCAACCTCACCAATGGTCCAGGTATCACAGTCGGCATTCTGGGTGTTGGCCACTTGGCCGAATTCATCCTGCAAGGCATTGCCCGCGCGGACACTAGCTATCGCTTTATTTTTTCACCGCGCAACCATGAAAAAGCACAATCCCTGAGCGTACAATACAACGCTGACGTCGCCTCCAGCAATCAGGATGTCGTGGATCGAGCTGATATTGTAATGATCTGTCTGCCGACCAACATCGGTCTCAATATCCTGACCGACCTGACATTCCGCCAAGATCAGATTGTTCTTTCGGCTATGGCAGGGATAGGACACGAAGAATTGGCTATAGCAACCTCACCAGCAGTTGCCTGTTGCACTATGATGCCGGGCCATGCAAACGCTTATGGCAGGGGACCATCCGTGCTATATCCAGCAAACTACCACTGCGAGGCCTTTCTTCAGCACTTAGGCCCGGTTCATGTGTTTGACGATGGGGAAATCTTCGGTGCAGCTTGCATTTTTGGCGCGCTTTCCGGAGCCAGCTTTGTCTTCATGCAGCATATAATCTCCTGGTTTGAAGATCGCGGCGTGCCGGAAAATACTGCCAGAAAGCTTATCGTGGAAACATTAATTGGCAATGCCCATGTGGTAGGTTCGGGAGACCAGCCTTTGACTAGCATTATTAAGGGCGTCACCACCCCTGGGGGTATCACTCAGCAATACGTTGACTTCGTTGACGCACACGGTGCCATGGATGTGTGGCGCAAAGCTCTGGACGCAGTATTTAAACGGACAAAGCATGGCATGGAATAACTGCAAACTGGCAACCAAAAGTTGCCGGAAGAGCCGATTGGCTATGAATTGGGGACTACGTTTCTGGCGTCCTGACATGTCTGATTTCCTCTTCAGAAAAAGTCAGCAGCCACAATTCGTAACATACATTACCATCCACTTTTGCGGAGCAAGTCACAAAACAGCAAGTTCAATCGTCTTCTTTAGAGATGAACGGCCCCGGGTTTGCCGGAGGCTCCTATTCTATATAAAAAGGAGCCATTATGAGCAACACAAGAAACAATATCTTGTATCAACCAACAAATGATGAATGACCACTGACATAATATCGGGTTGGAAAATGGAAGAATGAAACAGGACTGTGCCGGGAAAAATCAGGGAGCCCGGTCTGATGCCGACAGGCCCGCGATCAAGGTCTACAGCACCGGAACTCATCGGGTTTTAACTCCTGCCCAGACGATTGAACGGGCTCGACCACATTTAGGGAAAATGGGAATTACCCGTATTGGTGTTGTAACCGGACTTGACCGTGTCGGCATTCCGGTTGTGATGGTCACCCGGCCCAATGCACGCTCCGTGGCTGTTTCACAAGGTAAAGGTCTCGATCTGGATGCAGCAAAAGCATCCGCATTGATGGAATCAATCGAGACCTGGCATGCCGAACACATCACCCGGCCCGTTATTTATGGAACTTTTGCTGATCTGGCACACAGGCACAAACTTGCGGACCCTGACGCGCTTGCTCAGGTCCGGGATTCATTTTTCAACGCATCTACACGCATTCTTTGGATTGAGGGCATCAATCTGATTGATCAACAGAACATATGGGTGCCATTTGAAATGGTGCATACGGATTACACTCAGCCCGGCCCGCCAGGACATGGCTGTTTTCATTGCAGCACCAACGGGCTGGCATCAGGAAACCATATTCTGGAAGCCCAGTGTCATGCAATCTGTGAAGTGATCGAGCGCGATGCAACGACCATATGGCATCACCTGCCTGCATCGAGCCGAGCTGCCGGCCGGTTAATTTTGAATACTGTCGATGACCCGGAATGCTGCGAGATAATTGAACGATTGACAAATTCTGGTCTGGACCTGGCTGTATGGGAAACCACAAGCGATGCTGGCGTACCGGCCTTTTACGGACTTGTGGTCAACGGCGACGGTACTTTGCCCGAACATATTGGTGCAGGCGCGGGATGTCATCCCTGCAAAGCCATCGCCCTGTCACGCACCCTCACTGAAGCGGCTCAAACACGATTGACCTATATATCCGGTGCACGTGACGATCTCCAGGAGTTTGAGTTTTACGATAGCGATTTGAGAAAAAAACATGAACAAAGCCTCAATCTCATATCAAATGAGACGCCTCAGCGCTGTTTTGGGGATATCTCCAATCATGATAACAGCACTTTGAACGATGATCTCGAATGCCTGATCGCCGGGTTGACATCAATCGGCATTGACCAGGTTATTTCAATTGATCTGACCAACCCTGACATCAACATTCCGGTGGTGCGCCTGATAATACCGGGGCTCGAAGCACCACATGACGATGATGATTATGTTCCCGGCACCAGAGTGCAACGCCTGACATGACAGTTGTGATCTTCATAGGCCCGACCATACCCGAAGCTGACGTACTTTCGATTATTGATGCTGTTTGTCTGCCACCTGCAGCTCAAGGTGACGTCTACCGCGCGATGGCCCTGGAACCGCAGTGCATCGGCATCATCGATGGCTACTTTAATGGTGTTGCGGCAATCTGGCACAAGGAAATTCTGTGGGCACTGGCACAAGGCGTACACGTCTTCGGGGCGTCAAGTATCGGCGCTTTGCGGGCTGCAGAACTTGCCGAATTCGGCATGAAAGGTGTGGGTAGAATCTACGAGGATTACAGATGCGGAAAACTGGAGGATGATGACGAAGTTGCCATCATTCACGGGCCGGCTGAATTAGGTTTTATACCGCTGTGTGAACCGATGGTAAATATTCGTGCCACGCTGGAATTTGCTGTCGGCGAAAACATCCTGACAGAAATTGACAGGCAGGCGTTATGTGAATTCGCAAAATCACGCCTCTACAGTGAACGGACATGGGAGGCGCTGATCGCATTTGCAGGCGCGCATGTACTAGACGCCCCAAACGCGCAGAAGTTTGAAACCTGGCTGCAGAACAGCCGTGTTGATCAAAAGCATATCGACGCAGTGGCGATGCTGGAAGCGATGCGCGAGACAGTTAAAACCGACAGAGAACCACACACAGCATTGTTCGACTTTGAGTGGACCAACCTGTGGGACCGCGCTGTTTCGCAATGGCACGGCACCCCCCATACCGGCATTAACACCCGGTTTATTCTGGATGAATTGAGACTGCAGCCGGACAACTTCAATGCAGCGCGCGATGCAGCGCTTTTACGTGAGTTCGCTGTTCAGGATTCAGTGCGCCAACATCTTTCCATCGAAAGTCACGTCCACGCCAGCAAGGTCAATACATTCCGGCGACAACAAAATCTGCTTAAGCGCGAAGACCTGGATCGATGGTTGCAACAAAACGACCTCAGTGCCCGGGAACTGGAAGATCTGCTGGACGAAGAAATCCGGATCAGGAGTATTCTTGATACCAGACCTCGCTCCTTTACACACAGTGTGCTCAAAATTCTGAAACTGAATGGTGATTATTCCAGCCTCTCACAACGTGCAGGGTCCAAGGATAGAATGCTTAAAAAATCCGGGCGCTCAAATCTGCGCCCCGAAGACATAGGGGTGCCGCAAATAGCATTGTTAAACTGGTATTTTTGCCATAGGATGGGCCAGGAAATGCCGGCGGAAATCGACACCCATATCAGTGATATCGGCCTGGAAAGCCGAGAAGAATTTTACCAAATGCTTGTTCGCGAATACCTTTACGTGCAATGTGTTGCAGACAATTGAAAAAAGATGGTGATACAGGTGGGACAAGAAGAATCAGATGGTACCCGGTTCCGCCTTTATCCGCAATCTCCCGATATGGGTACAGCTCTGGAACCGGAAACAGTCTATGTGTCATCGCCAGCGGGGTCGCTCAAGCCGGGCCCGTCGGACAATCGCATGTACACAGTCTATCCGGTTGACAAACAGCTGCATTACGGCGCGCATGAAAATGAAAACGGACAGCCGTTTATGTTCCTGCCTCCGTGGCACGCCGACGTTCATCCGCCAGCTCTTCCCGGCCCCGACGGGCATTTTGACCATCTCCAACCGGGCACCCGTGAATTTGAAGCCGCCCATCTGTTTGGGTGTGCCCGGTTTACACTCGACGTCTGGGAGCGCTATTTCGACAGCCAGATAGACTGGCATTTCAGAGGCGATTATGATCGGCTTGAGCTTTCTATTTTACCCACGGTGGACAATGCCTTCATGGGTTGGGGTTTCCTTGAAACCGGCGGCATTAAGGTGGATGAAAATTATAGTGCCTTCTTCCTGAATTTTGACGTTATCGCGCACGAAATCGGGCACGGAATTATCTACAGCGAGGTTGGCATGCCCGCACAGGACGAAAACAATCCGGAATATTACGGATTTCACGATTCTGCCGGCGATCTCGTTGCACTACTGACATCGTTACATTTCGATTCTGTCGTCAATGCAGTGCTGGAAAACACCCGTGGAAATCTATACACGTTGAACCGGCTCAGCCGCTTCGCTGAAAACTCGGAGCGCGGACAAATCAGGCTGGCTGCCAACGACACAGTATTATCAGATTTCATCGGCAACTGGGACGATGAACACAAGCTGTCTCAACCGCTGACCGGCGCCGTATTTGATATTCTTGTGGACATATTTCACGAACATCTGCTGGACGGCGGACTGGTTTCGCGTGAAATGGAAGACCTTTCTGACAAGCTTGAAGGCGATAGCAGCTATGGCATAATTATGCAGGAGAAATTTGACGGCTTTTATCAACGTGATCCACAGGGTTTCAAGGAAGCTTTGTTGCTGGCGCGTGATTTTCTTGGCACCTATCTGGCAGATACATGGAGATTACTCGATGCCAGAACCCTTACCTATCAGGGGGTCAACCTCGCACTGCAGGATGTCGACAGGCTCATTACTGGCGGGCGTTTCAACCATATTATTTCGAATAATTTTCGCAAACGTGAAATTGGCCTGATAAAACCGGGCTTGGGCAATTAAAACACGCCCGGGAACAGTCATCTGTTCCTGGATTGCACCATGCCACCGCATCTTCCTGGGTAGAAGATACTTGCATGAGGTCAGTTAATGTTGTGATAGTATAATTATCTAATAAAGCTCGCACTGATTCCGGCCATGGGGGTGGGTGAAATTCTGGAGGAAAAAATGGGTGAAACTTTACTTAGTGCGTCGAAAATCGTTCTCATCGGCTTTCAAATTGATGATCTGAAAATTCAAAAAAACAGCGCAAACGATCCGGCAAAAGCATCCGGCAACAATCACTTTCTCGCAGACCAGCTTAACAACGGCGCCAACGCCGGCTTTGCTCGGATATATGGTTACAGCTATGCGGGTAAATATTGTGAACTGGAAGTGCCGACAATTCTTCTGGTGCATGGAGCGGGCAAGAAACTGGACAACAAAACCGCTGCGAGCACCGCTATGGCGGCGCAGGATTTTAATTTTTCCAGTGATCTAAGAACCTGGAATTACGATCAGGCAGACTTTTCAATTCGCCTGGATATGTCCAGCGGACCGTTGAGCCAGCTTCTGCTTGATCCCGAAGGCGACGGCGGTGGTGGTGTTGCCGTCAGCGGCGCCAGGGTTTCGGGCGCGCGGGTATCAGGTGCCAGAGTTTCAGGTGCCAGAGTGTCTGGTGCTCGTGTATCAGGTGCGAGACTTAGCGGCGGCAACAAGGATTAAGCATTTATCCCTCGTCATTGAAGGCCCGCTTTTTGCAACCCTTCAATGAAGTGTTCAACATCGTCCTGAAATTTATCAGGCTGGACGTTTGCCCACGACGTCAGCGAGAAGTCCGGATGTGCTTCAAGTACTTTTGCTGCATGATTCTTGGCTTCATCTATACGCCCCAGATGTCCGCAACACGCCGCAAGCAAACGCCGGCCCTCTGCCGGATTGTGCATTGTTTGCAACACCACAACTGCATCTTCGTATCGCGTCAGATTAAAATAAGCGCCACCCAGATGCCATAGATACTGGTCGGGATAAAACGGATTGAGCAGCATGGCTTTTTCGAGCAGCGTTACGCCCTCGTCTGAGCGCCCGCAATGGCACAGGGCATCAGCCATATCCGACATCAGATCTGCATCATTGGGATTGAGCCGCAAAGCCCGCCCATAGGCATCAAGGGCGGCGTCATGTTCTTTGCGATAGAGATGCGCAAACCCCAGCTCACCAAACCCGCGCGCATCGGTTGCATCGAAAGCAATGGCATTTTGAGCGAACTCCAGCGCCTGATCAAGGGCTGATTCCCGGGACTCAGTCCATGCATAACGCCAATCAATATTCAAGGTTCGCGAGATCGCCGCATTAGCTCTGGCATAGCGGGAATCCACATCAAAGGCTGCCTGATATAATCTTCGTGCCTCATGATTGTCTGAACGGCGGTATTTGAAAACATATTGCTGACCTTGAAGCACCAGGTCATAAGCAGCCATGTCTGCAGGTGGCAGCAGATTTGAACGCCCCGCTTCCGACGTCTCGATCTGAACAGCGGTTGCTGCGACAACCGTATTGGCGATTTCATCCTGGACGTCAAAAATATCATCAAGATTACGATCATAGCGCTCACCCCAGATCGTACGTTCGGTTTCCGCATCAACGAGTTCCACGGAAATCCGTGCTCTATTGCCCGATCTCCGGACGGTGCCTTGCGCTACATAGCGCACACCAAGCTCCCGGGCGACCTGCTGCGGCCGGATGTTGCGGTCCTTGTAGAGGAACGCTGAATTTCTGGCGATGACGAAAAGGTTTTGAAATTTCGACAAATTGGAAGTGATATCTTCTGTGATGCCATCAACGAACCAGCTTTCAGAAGGGTCTCCGCCCTGGTCCATGAACGGCAGCACGACAACAGACGGTTTGGAAGGTATCGCTGCTTGTTGTTGACGGGTCATGATGCGCGGGCTCGCGGCCATCGTCACACCTTCGATTTCCCGATGGACACAAAACACTTCTACAGGGTCATTGATATTTTTTAACTTCTGGCTGCCCAGACATTCATAGCCAAAATTTATTCTGTTCTTTACCTGCTGATAGACCGCTCCACTAACATAGACAGTACTGGGTTCGGCTATGCTCTCAAGCCTTGCGGCAACATTCAGGCTTTCGCCATAAGCGCCCGTGTCATCACGGAGCACTTCGCCAAGATTGATACCAACACGGAACTGGACCGGTCGCTCGGCAGTTTCGTTGAGTTCGGCCATGGCTTGTTGTGTATCCATTGCACAGTTAACTGCATTCACTGCGCTGTTAAACATCGCGAATATGCCATCAGCGCGGACCTGTTCGATTTTACCCTCATGTTTGCGGCAATAATTCTCAAATAGACCGACGTAGGTTTTGACAATTCTCTGGGTTGCGACTTCATCTTCACCCATAAGTTGGCTATAGCCGACAATGTCGGCAAACAGCGTTGCCTGCAAACTGCGGCTAGGGGGCCTGTTTTTGCTATCATTCATGACGCAAAACTTTCCAACGCCACACAATACAAGTGATTTGCGACACTACCAAACACTGCGATATAACCCCCAGCTCCTAAACTCTCAGGCCGATTGTTCTGGCCATACTCTGGCCCCCGATGGCGACCGGCCAAATTTCAACTGGATTGACGCATCCAGCTGCTTTTCCAATTTCTTGCGGGTTTTCGACCACTCTCGTTTCAAAATACCAACCATATGAACATCAAAGCTCTTTCCACTTGCAAACCACCCCTGGCGGATTACTCCTTCTTGAGAAAAGCCGACCATCGCGGTTAGCTTTTGCGAGGCTTCATTGTCAGCGCGAAAATATGATGTAACCCGGTTCAAGCGCAGCTGTTCAAATGCGAGATCAAGAAGTAAGCAACTTGCGCGAATACCCAACCCCTTCCTTCGTATCTGTTCCGATAAATAAACGGCAAGAACGCCATCGCCGTTTACATAATTTATGCTTTCAATTCCGACAATTCCCAAAACATCACCAGCAGCATTGTCAATTGTGAACCAATAACCACGGCGAGGTTCAGCAGCTGTCAAAACCTCCTTCCAGCTTCGCTCAATGATGGTCTTGTTAATTGGTACCGGAGAATTACGGTCGAATAAAGAAAGATCAGCTAAGTGCTCAAACCACAATGAAACAACGTCAAGGTCTTCAGGGCTCATTGGGCGCATGCAATATTGCTGTGAATCTTTGCTGGCCACAAGACACTCCTCTTTGAATAATGATATAGACTAGAACATATCCTTCGGTGCCGAAAGAGTATAATAGGCTGCGATGTTGTAGATCGTGGAATGCATGGGCACGAAGTGCTGATATCAGAAAGTTTCTATCAGGCTTTTGAGCTTCGGAATATTCAGGATTTTGATTTTCTGTCTGCCTATTTCAAGTATGCCGGATGAAGAAAGTCTTTCCAGCTCTCTACTGACGGCCTCACGATGAGTGCTTATTCTGGTTGCAATTTGATAATGCGATGGTGCTGGCTCGATAGAACAGGTAATACCGTCTGTCTGCGAAGTGTCGATCATCCGGATCAGCTCTGCACAAACCCGATACCGGACCGCAAGAGTGCTGAATTCAAAAACGCGCTGAGTTAGGTAGCGGTTTTTCTGAACCAGGTGGTCAGCCAGTTTCAATCCCAAAGAAGGATGGGAAACGATCAGTTCGCGAAATAATGCTGAATTCATCCTCGCGATAAAACTCTCTTCAAGAGTTTCAATCGACGTTGACCTGGATTGCCCGTCAATGGCAGAAAACTCACCAAACATTTCCCCGGGTCCAATTTTCGTATAGTTTACTTCTTTTCCATCAGGTGAATAGTTTTTTGCTGCTACATGGCCTTCAATAACAAAAAATATATCCGTAGATTTTTCTGTTTGGCCGATGATTTCTTTGCCTTTGGAAAATCGTTGCCAATCGCATAAATCACCAATCTGATTGATCTCCTGATCACCCATTTCTGAAAAAAAACTTACGGTGTATAGTAGATTTGTACTACGTTGCTCCATCACACCTCCAAACGTGCCAGCGGTTTTCCTCTATCGTTATCGAAATTAAAAAACTCCAGTATTATTGAGTGCATACGCATGAATTTATTCAATATAGAAACTATACTCAATAATTTAACGAATTAAAATGTTGAACGTTACAATTTGAACGACCACGGGCGTAGTACCCCATATGCCGTTGGCAATTATCCGCCTTTTCAAGATATCGACATCGCCCTCAAATCGCTAAATTGATCACCGCTTTGTTAATCGCGCAGGTAATGTCTTTGGCATAATCCAGATCAACAAAATAATCTGACTGAAGGTGGTAATCTGGATTGGGGTCCGCACCCGGCTCAGACGCCAGGTTGGCAAAGAAATCCTCACTGACCAGAACCGCACTGTAGCCCTGTTGATGGAACGCTGCATGGTCCGAGCGATTGATGCCGCCATCATAAATATCACGATCAGGCGCGCCACTCCAACTGGTTCCCTTATAAATCTGTGCCGGTGCCAGTTGTCCATAAGCCGCAGCTGAGCTCGCGATTTCGTTGGCAACAGGCACGCTGAGGTCGCGGATAGCCGGATCAGTATAACCTGCATGGACTTCGAATATACGATTGGTATCCGAATTATACCCCATCATGTCGGCGCAGATAACGGCACGGATCGGTGCCCTCAGCGACTTCATCTTTCCAGCATAGGCTTTTGAGCCGATCAATCCCGATTCCTCGGCATTAAAAAAGCAGAAGCGAACAGTATGGGTCAGTTTGCCTTTCAGGCTGCGAAAATACCGTGCCATCGATAATATGGCAGCAAGGCCGGAGCCGTTATCATCGCGTCCTGGTGCTGCGTCTGTAGATGCAGAATAGACCGGCTCAAATCCTGCTGTGGAATCCAAGTGGCAGCCGACGACAATAATGTCGGCACCGTAGCCATAAAGAAGGCAGAGTTTCTTCCACCACGGATACCACGGTTGCAGGCGAAAGATTTTCTCGATTCGGCGGCGAATTTCCAGCTCTGGCATTTTTATCAGTGCATCACTTTGGAACCACTCCATGTTCGCAAGCTCGTCCATTTCACTTTGCCAGTTCGATAGCGGGTTGGAAAACGGCCTTTTGCGCAAAATTCTACGATATTTGGCAAGTATTTCGGCCTTTATGCGAAACACACCGTTCCCCGGCAGATCTGCGATAATGTTAGAATGTGTTGCGCCCGCATGGATGAAGTTGTGCCGATAGGGGCAATAGCCCATAGCCCTCAGGTCGCTCAGTAACGCGGTCTCCACCCGTTTATTATCGGGATGTGCGGAGTGGCGTGAGATGATTGGGCCAGACGAATCGAGGTCTGTCACGCCGGTATAGCGATCCAGATCATCCTCGTAGCACGCAGTTACGGCGGCGCAAGAAGGTTTTGTCAGGATCAAAATGTCTCTGACCAGCGGGTCGATTTTGACCTTTTCGAGTATCCCTTCCGGCAGTTTGTCAATTTCCAACGGGCCGCGGCTTGCGGAGGTAATCGGCGCTGCACGCAGCAGGTTGGGGTCCGGTATCAGCAGTTCAAAATGTCCATGGCCACCGTGAATATCGAGAGCCTGGGCATTTTCCTGCGGCTTTAGCGCCAGTAGAACCTGTCCCGGCTCTGCGTGCAGTATTTTGCGTTTTGTCAGCTCCTTTCGGGTTTCTTTGCTGTCTAAATCGATACGCGCCCACAGCAGATCCTCCATCATAGGATCATATGGCAGGGATTGTATTGAAAACTTCAACATTACCGCTCTGGCTTGCGCTTCGGGTGAGACCAGCGCTATCAAAGCCCAATTCGTTCCTTCCGGCGTTGGTTGAAAATGCATCGGTACTACTTCGTCGGATTGTCCATACTTCCATAATGTATCACGCAGTCCAGTCAGGCGTACCGCCTCAATGCGTTTACCCTTCATCATCATCGGCAGCAGGCTGATGTGGGGGGCGGGTTTGAAGCCTGCGCGTGCCGCATCTCCTCGCATACGGCGATCACTCGACACAAATGCGGTTTGCGCATCTCCCGTCTGCAACCGTGCACCGGATGCAAAATCTTCGTTTTTGGCATAGGAAAATTCCCGCGTGATGGCGATAATTTTCAACCCGGGCACCCAATCGGACAAGTCTTGTATTTCTTCCGTTGAATCCGCAGAAGGAATGGCCAGAATTGCCTCGACCCCTTCGCGCGTGAGTGCATCAATACTCGTTTCCACCTCGGGCCAAAGGTCGATGCCCATCAGGGTGCCATCGTCTTTGCGCAACTCCCCGGTGAATTGATCCAACATGATTACGGCACGTTTTATTGATTTGTCAGCCATTTCCAAACTCCTTTGTCACACTGTCACAATCAGGGCGTTTCCAAACCGTAGCGAAGTCGGTTCAGATGAGCCGATGACCCAAAACGATGCACGATAAACAAGCGGTCGAACTGCGTTTCATTCAGCTCCGGGACGCCCGAAACTCCAAGCTCTGCGGCAATATTGTCGAGCGTGTTTGAATGTCCGATCACCAGGACCTGTTCACCGGCATAATCTGCAAGGATTGTGTCAACCAGGTCCTGCGGTGCACCAGAATCATATTGAATCATGGCGACACCAGCCTGTAGGGCAGTTGGTTCTCCGGTTTTTTGGGTTCGCTCAAACTCGGTCACAAAAACAACATCAATGCCCTCATCTTTCAGTACATGTGCCAATTTTCCGGCGCGGATCTCTCCCGCAGCGGAAAGTGGTGTGTTGACTGTGGCGTTAAGTTTCTCGGCATGGCGAGACAGATATACAGTCGTAATCGGATACGGCCACCACAACCACCAAATCCAGATGGCAATGAAAATGATGGCAAACAGTGCGATCAGGACCGGCATTTTGCGATTGCCAACCGTGGGGTCTTTGTCCTTTGACATTTAATCCTCCTCTGAAAAAAAGCGGAAGCCGGTCACCCGGCTTCCGATCTGTTTAACTACTCGTCATCATCAAAATCGATTTCAATCCGGACAGTTTTAACACTGCGTTTAATCACCATTTGATCAGCACTTTGATCTGTGATCGGGTGGTTTTCCTCGTCCAGTATGTTGACGATTTTCTCAATTGTTGAGCGCGGGAGTTTTTTGGATGACTTTCTGCGCTCCTCCTCACACTTGCATTTGCACTTGCATTTGCATTTGCATTTGCGTTCACGGTCATCATCTTCGGTTGGTTTGTCATCCACCGGTATTGCATCAAACGACAGAGGATAGGACATGCCGCCCGACAGCTCACCATCGAGATAGGTTTCAATGGCGATCTCGTGATCACCCTGCGCTATTGCTCGTTTCACCATATCCGGCGTGAATTCTTCACCGGGGTTGATGGACAGGACAATTTTGCGGCGATCACGCGGTGCCAGTTCGAACTTGGCGCCGCCCCTGGATACGACCTTCATATCCCAGCCGAGATTGCGCAGGAATTTCGGAAGTTTTATCCGAATTTCGCATACGACATGCTTTTTGAACGGATTACGAATCCAGATCAGGTGTTTACCCAGCCATTTAATCAACCAGCGGAAGGATGGATAGATCGGGTTTACATTGCGCTGACCTATATTGTTGTCAAACGGCACCAGACGATGCTCGGGAACGGTACCCATAATCGTTGTATCATTTCCCGCATCACCATTGGCATGGGCGATTGCCATCAGGCATTCGTGTCCGACCTGCGTTGGTACAAAGGCAAACGGTCCAACGATGGTTTCTCCACCGGGCGCAATCGGTGCTGCGGCCGGGAGCGTTGGCGTGGCCATCGGCACCCAGTCATCGGGAAAAGCCAGACCGGTGCCCGGCAGAGCGTGATATGCATCAACGGTGACGCCGTTTGCATCCTGCATGCCGCGGCTTTTAACCCGCACATACATGTAGTTTGTCAAGCCAACGAGTGGCTGTTGATGCGCCAGACCGCCATCGGCTGAATTCCGCACCCACATGTCTTGACAGGACCAGTGATTGGCCAGGTATTGATATTCGCCATTGCGGCCGTCATCAATGTAAACATCAACATCAGGCGGATTGCCCTCTGTCATCACGTTGTTACCCTGGCCGGGCGCAGCATTTGGCTGAAACAGTCCCTGCTTTTCAAAGCCCCAGCGGATAACCTTGTGCACGGCTCCCCCGGGTATTCCTTTGAAATTAGAAGTGGTTTTATCGGCATTTTCGAGAGCCGTTTCGTACACTTCCGGGAACTGGGTTGTCGAACTCAGCAAACCGATTGCCTTGAAGATAAGGAACGTTGTCAGCTCCGATGCACGGTTCTGCTTGCTGATATTCGATGACGCACCACCAAGAGACTGGTAAATACGATACAGCGTCGAAGACAGGACTTGCTCACCGCCATATTGGGTGTTCCAGCTGGGACCGAACCACGCCCATCCCCCCGCAACTGTACGATCATGACGCCGGCTAATCGGTGTTCCTTCATTTATCCAGGGAAATGAATGACCGCGATCAGGCTCATTGCTGCCGGGATCATTGAAAATCGCTGCCAGTGCATCACCGGCAGAATGCGCAAAACCAAAATTCGGGCTGCTGACATTATCCCATAGCAGGCCGTGGCCAAACTCATGCCAAACGACACGGTTGGATGTCGCAATGCCGACGGTTTGACCGGGTTGCAGCACACCAAAGCGCAACATTCCCATACCGTCACCACTTGCATTACCCGGTGCATCCGCATTCAACGCGCCCCCTTTTCCACGGTGATCAACAGGCACAGGAAAGGTTGTTCCGCTGAAATACGACGTAACATTAAGCCCATAATCCTGCATTGTGCGGAACAGATTATCGCAATGGTAATAGGCATTAACGGCCGAAAAATCATCGGTGCGAACGTTGAAATTCATTGCACTGGCCGGGTTTGCGCCAACCGGAGGCGCAACAGTAGGTGCGCTTAGGTCAACAATTTCCACAAATTCACCGGATAATGGCTGCGGTGTGGCACCAATCAATCCATCAAGTGTCACAGAGGTGCGGAACGGGTTCAACAAAGCATTTGAAGAAGCCCCCGTCACTGATGCGCCGCTTTGAGTTTGGGGATCGCGTTCATAAATCATTGCTGTTGCCCCTGCGACAAGCGCACGGACATACAGCACCGCACCTGTTTCAGGCTCAACCAGAGCTCGCCAGTTTACAGACGCTTCATTTTCATCCATCGGGGCTTTGAACAGGACTTCATTCACAATGTAATGCGCCCCGTTAATGATATTTTTGGGAACGGGCGGCAGATCCAGCGTTATCAAACCCGGATGCTCGAAACCGCCGTCGTCATAATCCTCAAAGTCGTCGCTACGCTCTTCCGGCTCAAAGCGATAGATAACCTGGCGATGGATGCGGCCACTGTCCATTTTAGATAGAGAAAATCCCAGAACCTTCTTAAGCGCCGTATTGTTCAATGGCTTTTCTTCGCCATCCAGATCGTTGTTCTTTGCCGAGGGGTTTATGACTTTTATTGTGGCATGCACGGAAGACTGCATCGATAAAACCGATTGGGAGGTATCATCGATCAAGACACCTATCGTTGCGTTAAACACGGGCAAACCCATGGCAGATTGTTCGTAAACAACAACCGTCGCGCCTACGATTCGCTTTTCCTTGCTAACAGAGATAATCGGATCATTGGAACGCTCGAGATCAGCAAGACTGGCCTCGTCATTTCCCAAACGAGATTTAAGCAAGCCCATTGTTGCCAATTGTGACTGGATATATTTGTCGGCAATCTGTGAAGGTGTGGCACCGGCAAAACCGGCCTCCTGCTCTACGCCAGCTGGATGGCCCATATGAACCACTTCACCATATTTGTTTCGAATTGTGGAATCAGACATTGGAAATACCTCCTTGTAAAATTGCATGGATCAACTTCAATGAGGAGATACTGGCAGATAGTGACGCTGGAATATGTGGGAAAACACACATACTCCGCCACTCTTTTTGGACAAATAAGTTTTGCTGCACTGATGTCGGTCAGTTTGTTTCTTGCGTTGATAATTTAAAGCGCTTGGAGCATTTTCTCCGATTTCCCGATAATTCAATGAACTGTGCGAATAACCACATTCAATGTTTCCAAACGGATTTATGTTGCGGGTTCATTGTGTTTCACAAATCAATTACCGGTATCGGTGAATGTAAGCAGTTTTCACATTCAATCCAAATCGGTTCATTTGCAGCGATACGGAAAGGTTGTTCAGTGTACGAAATCGTAAGCAGTCAAATTACACCGGGGAATTTGGTTTTTCTAGCTGCCGCAATCCAGGCTGCGGCTCTTCTCTTTCGAGGACAACTAAGACTGCGCGTTCTGCTTTTGACCGGGTCGATAGTCTATCTGTTCTACTACATGGTTGCAGCCAAGGAGCCACTTTGGGAAGCAATGATTGCAACATCCGCTATGTCAATTGCCAATATCTACGGGCTGGCTGTGCTTATATTAGGCAACACTGTCCGGTTGATTCCGGCCAACCAAATAGCATTATTTTCAATGTTTGGTGAAATTCAGCCAGGAGAATTCAGGCTCTTTATGAAGCTCGGTCAGATACGCAGATTGACCGATGATGAGACATTGACGATGATTGGCAAAGTTCCGGACTACCTTTATTTTGTGATTGAAGGGGAGGTTGAAATTGAGCAGGGTTGCGGCCGTTTTCAAATTCCCTCCCGGCATTTTATTGGTGAAATTTCGCTGATGCTCGGCACCCCGGCTTCTGCAACAACGCAAGTTAAATCCGGCACACAAATTGTGCAATGGCCCCGGGAGCAATTGATCCGCAACATGGCCCGCCATCCGAAGATGAAGACTGCTGTTGAATCACTTTTGAGCAGAGATATGGCCAGAAAAGTTGCCGTTGGCGCTGGCCGCGTTGACAGCAAGTATGTCAATGTTGATCCCGCCGTTGCCGTATTGTTTTAAGACCTGTCACCTTATCTCATCTTTTCTATTCAATTCCGGCTCATGCATTGGGATCAGTGGGCCCGGTGGGGTTTATAATCTGGCATCGGGCCGCGAGATCATCAATGCCATCACCGGCAACAAAATGCCCGCCGATCTAAAACCTGCCCGCGACCGGGATCGCTCCGGCAGGCGTTTTGGTGATCCGGCCAGATCACGCGAAAAACTCGACTTTAGCGCTGATGTGGAAATAAGCGATGGTCTCGAGCGGACCATCGCCTGGACCTGTTTCAACGCATATTGTTAACCGAACATGTCAGCCGAAATTGCTTCGTACCAGCCAACAGATTCATCATAAGTGGCTTTACGCACCGCTTCATCCTCCCCTGTTTTGGAAATAAACTTGGCTGTCACGTCGATTTTTTCTTTGCCCGCTTCATAGGCCGCTCCCACCTTGATACCGTCATTGACAGCAATGAGGCTCCAGCAGGTGTTGGAAAATTTGGAACCGAACATCTTTGAGCCGGTTAAAGCACTGCGTGCAGCCATAGCGGCCACCTTGGCCTGACTGTTGGCGGAAAAACCGGATTTTGGCATTGATTTGGCGATGGAGGCATCACCAATCA
Organism: uncultured Hyphomicrobiales bacterium; assembly: GCA_964625235.1. Taxonomy (GTDB): domain Bacteria; phylum Pseudomonadota; class Alphaproteobacteria; order Rhizobiales; family JAJFHR01; genus JAJFHR01. The sequence goes on along the minus strand of CAZVAZ010000003.1, from coordinate 3,221 downwards.
CATGAATATTTTCATCCATTGTTGATTGCATGGTTGCGGGCACAATGGGACACCAGCCTGTATCGTTGGTCAGTCCGGCCAATTCAGCTATTTTCCCTGCGGTCTGCGCCGGAATAACGGTGGCTGCATCAGCTTTAAAGACATCAAGATCCGCTTCAATTTCCATGGTCCGGTGATTGAGGTTTTTAATACCTCCGGTTATTGACGGAGCCAGCCATTCAACCATGTCGGGATAGTGGTTGTCCCAGCCTTCCTGAAACAGGCCCTGTTTGGAGAATTTTTCTTTGGTATCCAGAATAATTATTTTCGCTGTCGGGTTTCTTTCCTTGAAGATTTTGGCAATCATGGAAATACGTTCATAAGGTCCAGGCGGACACCGGAATGGGTTTGGTGGCGCTACCATGACAAAGGTTCCACCTTCTTTCATGTTCTCCACCTGGGCTTTGAGCAGTTGCACCTGATTGCCGGATTTCCATGCGTGGGGCATGGAATTTATGGATTCGATTGAATAACCGGGAACAGAATCATATTTTAAATCAATACCCGGAGAAATGATTAACCTGTCATAAGGCACCATCGCACCGGAAGACAGCGCCACCATCTTCTTGTCGCGGTCGACGCCCGTGGCCCAGTCATGGACAACGTTGATACCGTGATCGTAAGCGAGTTTTTCGTAAGTGTGACCGATCGATTCAAAATCCCGAACCCCCCCGAGATACAAATTGGAAAAGAAACAGGTATAATATTTTCTTGTTGGCTCGATAAGCGTGACTTCAATGGCCCCCTTGGAGCCCTTGGCGACGTAACGGGCAGCAGTCGCCCCTCCCGCACCACCGCCGATGACAACAACTTTAGGCGTTGCCGCACGCACTATGGTCGGCATGACTATCGCCCCGGCAGCAACGGATGCTCCGGCAAGCAGTCCAAATTTTCTGCGTGAAATGTTTCCCATTATTCCCTCCTTACATAAAATGTTTCTAGTTTTGATTTTTCCCCGGTTTGATTGTGGCAAAATATGCGGCAAGTGATTTCAACTCCTCGTCACCCAGGCGAAAGGCAATGTTCTGCATCACTTCGCTTTTAAGTTTTTTGTCCCTATAGGCCCGCATTACAGTAATAAAGGCACCTTGATCCCACCCAATAATTGTAGGGATTTTACTTTGTCTGCCTGACAACAAGTGACAGGCTGTACATTCAGATGACAGGTATTCTCCATACTCAAGATCAGGCTCACCTTTTGCCACCGATGAATTGAAAACAGTATAGATTATCAGGACCAACCAATATGATACTTTAATCATCAAATTCCCAATTTTACATTCATCAATACGAATGCTTGTTTATTTTGAAGAGAATATCAAGTTAAATTGTTCTATGCCGGGTTCAGATAAACTCAGTTTGGAAAGGAATGATCAAAGTTTCTGATAGGAAAATTCCCAGACAATTGGGTATGAAAACCAGCACAGCTTACAAACTTTTGACAAATTACGCGCTTGGTTTCCTATGTCTTTGTTCTGGCTTATTTCTGTGCCAGAACGTGGGTGAGCTTTTCAAGAGAGATATTTGCCCCGCAGATGACAATGGCGACGGATTTGCCTTTCCATTGTTCGGCTGTTTTGACGAAGCCTGCAATAGCGGCAGCCGCGGCACCTTCAATCATTTGGTGGTGCAGGCTCATAAATCCCCGCAATTCTGTGGCGATTTCATCTTCAGTCACACTCACCCATTGATCAACCAGTTCACACACAAGTGGAAATGTCATCGAGCCGGGCTCAATGCCGCCGGCGCTGCCATCTGACAATGTATCCAAAGAGGGGATGTCGAGGATTTCACCCGCTTTTACAGACTTCATCATCACTGCAGAGTTTTCAGGGGAAACCCCTATCATCCTGACATCGGGCCACACCGATTTCAGATAGGCGGAAACACCCGATATCATCCCGCCGCCACCAACCGCCATGAACACCGCATCGAGCCTTTCATGTTGTGCAACCAGCTCAATACCAATGGTTCCCTGTCCGCCGATTACTGTGGCGTCATTATAGGGTGAAACCCAGGTACGGTTATTTTTTCTGGCAAATTCAATGGCGGCAAGTTCGGTTTTACCGGAATCAGTGCCGTGAAAGCGAATTTCGGCACCCAGCCTGCGAATGGCATCTATTTTCGCTGGCGATGCATTTTCCGGCAGAAACACAATGCCGCTGCAATCGATTTGTGACAGGGCAAAGGAGGTCGCTGCACCATGATTGCCGCTGGAGGCTGTCACCACACCACGGACACGTTCTTTCTCGCTCAAGGACAGGATCTTGTTTAAAGCGCCACGCGCCTTGAAAGAGCCCGTATGTTGCAGGTTTTCCAGCTTGAAATATACATCGGCTCCGGTTTTTTCGCTATACCCGGAGGAGTGTTCGAGATAGGTTTTTCGAATATGTTCGTGAATGCGCTTGTCGGCCTGTTTTACTTCATTCACGATATCAATCATCTTGTTTTATTCCTGCAAAAACCAGTTCAATCATGTGCTCTATGACCTTTTGGATCACAACACTAGAGAAAAATTGCACCTATCCGCGCGCGCAAGCGTGAGGTTACTTGTAATATTCGATAGGCTTACATAGACTGCACTTCAAGGTGGATATTCAAGATTTGTCACTTCATAAAGAAAATATTCAATGGGAGAGAATGTATCATGTTTAAAAAAGCAATATTAGCCACAACCGCACTAACCTTGAGCCTTGCTGCAGGCTCGGCATTTGCTGCATCCGATGGCGTAACTGAAATTCAGTGGTGGCATGCCATGGGCGGTACAAATGGCGAGCGGATCAATAAAATGGCAACAGATTTTAATGCCACGCAGTCCAAGTATAAAGTCGTACCGGTTTATAAAGGTAATTATACCGAAACAATGACAGCGGCGATTGCTGCCTTCCGCGCCAAAAAACAACCCAATATCGTTCAGGTGTTTGAAGTGGGCACAGCAACAATGATGGCAGCCAAGGGTGCTGTTTATCCAATTGAAGACCTGATGAAAGATGCGGGCGTCAAGCTGGACAAATCTATTTTCCTGCCAGCGGTTATCTCTTATTATCAAACCCCCAACGGCGATCTCCTCTCCATGCCGTTCAATTCATCCACACCGGTTTTATGGTATAACAAGGATGCTCTGGACAAAGCCGGTGCCTCGGTGCCGACAACCTGGGATGAAATGAAAACCGCTTCAGAAA
>CAZVAZ010000002.1:7377-58488 GCA_964625235.1 uncultured Hyphomicrobiales bacterium | reverse complement strand
AGATCACAAATGATTTGGAAACCCCTGTTGAGTCAGAATTAAATGCGTTTGGTATTATATGCATTAACAGGGGTTTTTATCGCCATAACAGGTGTAATTGGAGATTTTCGATGTTGTGCGCAAGCGATTTTAAACCGTATTTTCTACCCCGAATTTGCGGTGCTGCTCTGACCAGTGAAGTGGGATATCGCTTTTCATGAGCTCAGCGAGCGTCAGGTTGCTGGGCTGGCGGCCCTCAAGAATGGCCCGTTGGATATCGGGAGCAAGAAAGGCAAGACGAACGAGTTGCCGTCGCCAGGGAGTGATCGGTGCGGTATCGAGAACCGGGTTTCTTGAGATATCCATTGCCATCATTGTGTGGGCAGTGCGCAGGGCCTTAATTAGAACCGGATCCGGTTGAGGGGTATTTCGGGCACCCATCAAAATCTCGGTGCGACCACTACGCACCTGCATACGCCAGGGAAAGCCCAAGCGAAAGTATCCTGGTGCGGCGGGATCGGGTTCGGCTGTTACTCCTGGATCAAGCCGGTCCTTTATCTTGTTGAAATACTGTAGTGGCAGAAGCAACTGGACGGCGTCGGCATGGATCTCAATGCGGGTTATGATGGCAATCGGATCGGCTGGTGGGTTGGCCAAGAAGCGGGATATTGTTGCAAGCAACCGGTTCTCGAGTTTGGCCGCAGGGACGCGGCGCGGCGCATCATCATCTGGTTTGCGCTCAGCACCTTGCTGCAAGGGTGCAGACACATAATAACGATAGAGACGGCCATGGCGACCATAGGCAAATGTGGGCGACATCGGCTGGTCGTCGGCATCAAAGATACGTCCAGCCAGTGGCGAACGGGCGACTTTCTTGCCCGTTGACCTGCGGCGACGGGCGTTAGCGTTAAGGCTCGTCTGCACAGCTTCGAACAATTCTGTTTTAACAATGGCAGTATGCAAGCCTGGATGGGATTGATCCCGATGCGGGATCTCCCCGAGATAAAGGCGATTGCGCAACAGATGATAGATTGCTCCTCGGCCCAAGGCTCGGCCACCAATGGATTTGCCCGACCGGGTCGTGCGAGCCTTGGAGCGGATGCTCCTGACGTCGAGAAAGCGGACAAGCGTATGGACAGATTTGAGTTGCAAATAGGTATTGAATATCATACGCACCGTATCGGCTTCGGTTGCATTCACACTCAGCGCATGGGAACCGGGTTGCGGCAAGTCATAACCAAGCGGCGGATTGCCACCCATCCACATGCCTTTTTTCTTGGAGGCAGCGATCTTGTCCCGGATCCGTTCGCCAGTCACCTCACGTTCGAACTGAGCAAAGGAGAGCAGCACGTTGAGAGTTAGGCGACCCATACTGGTAGTGGTGCTGAAGGCTTGTGTGACACTGACGAAACTAACATTATGGCGTTCAAACACTTCGACCATGCGCGCGAAATCCGCCAATGAACGGGTCAGCCGGTCGATCTTGTAGACAACCACGATATCGACGCGTCCAGTTTCGATATCAATCAGCAACTGCTGTAATCCCGGGCGATCCATGGTTCCACCTGAATACCCGCCATCATCGTAAAGGCCAGGTAGTGTTTGCCAACCTTCGCTGGCCTGACTTTTGACATAGGCTTCGCCTGCCTCGCGTTGTGCATCCAGGCTATTGAAACTTTGTTCGAGACCTTCTTCAGAACTCTTTCGAGTGTATAGCGCGCAACGTCTGACAGGCGGCTTCATCGCTGCGCCTCGCGAAGGCCGAAAAACTTAGGACCGTTCCACCGGGTGCCGGTCGCTGCCCGGGCAATGGCCGAGAGACTGGGATAGTGCTTGTTCTCCCAGCGAAATCCGCCTGTTTCGACCACGACCTCAATCCGACGACCCTGCCAGTCGCGGCGCAGAATAGCGCCATCACCAAGCGCGCTGCCCTCAGGCACCACTGGACCGCGACGGGTAAGACTGCGGCGGGTCTTACGATCAATGCCGCCCAAAACATCCGCCTGCAAGCGCCAGGCGAGCATGAGGCGCAGCAGATTGACGGAACGCAACTTTGGTGGCGAGCCGAAGTTCGCAGCCCAGACGATACGCAAAGCAACCAGATCAAGCCCATCAAGCGTTTGGATTTTTGCATCGATGTTTACTACATGCGTCATTTGGGTGCTCCAATCTGGTAGCGACGCACCCCGTTGATGCGCTCGGAAGTAATCGAATAGCCCTTTTTCTTCAGTGCCCCGGCGATCACCCCACGGATTGAATGGGCCTGCCATCCGGTGGCCGTGCAAAGCTCGTTAAGGCTGGCGCCTCCTGTGCGCTGAAGCAGCTCTGTAATCTGCCCGAGCCGTGTAGAGGCTGCTGGCGTGCCTGATGTGACCTTGATTGCAGGTACTCTCTTTATCCTGCCGGGTTTGCGGGCAGATGATTTGGTTGTGCTGGATGTCATGGATTTGTCCTTTCGGTTATCGGGGGAAACAATTCCGCCCGTACCGAAACAGGCCCGAAAGAACGGGCGCGATGCCAGTAACGCTCAACAGCGCTGGGAAGTCCAGTCTTTCCACATGGGGGTTGTTAAGTATTAGGTTAACTCCTGGCATGTATATATTTTACTCAATCAATTTATTGGAACAGGTCTATGAGCACAGGAAAGGCCCCCACGCATCTGCTGAGCGTTACTTACCGGCCTGTGGGCGAATTGGTGCCTGATCCGCGCAATGCGCGCACGCATTCCAAGCGCCAGATTGAGCAAATCAGGACCTCGATCGCAGAGTTCGGGTTTACCAACCCGATCCTCACCGATCCCGAGGGCCATATTATTGCCGGACATGGTCGGCTTCTTGCGGCAAAGGACATGGGGATGGCAGAGGTGCCCGTGATTGCCCTTGGCGGTTTGTCGGAAGTCCAAAAGCGTGCTCTGCGGCTGGCTGATAATAAGATCGCACTCAATGCCGGCTGGGATATGGAAATCCTCAAGCTTGAACTTTCCGAACTGGCGACAATGGATGTCGACATAGATCTGACATTAACCGGGTTTGCCACCGGCGAAATCGATGTGATCCTCGATGGGCAAGACGATCCCGACGATGAAGTCATTCCTGCTGTTCCCCAAACACCGCGAACCAAACCGGGAGATATCTGGATACTCGGGGATCACCGGGTCGGTTGTGGAGATGGCCGCAACCTGGACTTTCTTCGCAGGGTTGTTGGTGCTGACACCAAGGTTGATGCCGCTTTTCTTGATCCACCCTACAATGTGCGGATTAGCGGCCATGCCAATACCACGGGACGACACCGTGAGTTTGCCATGGCCTCGGGCGAAATGACAAAGAGCGAATTCCGGACCTTCCTCTTTGAAACACTTGGTGCCTGCGCAGGTATCTCCCGCGACGGTGCTGTGCATTTTATCTGCATGGATTGGCGGCATATGGACGATGTTGCAGCTGTGGGTGGCGATATCTATGGTGACTTGCTCAACCTTTGTGTCTGGAACAAATCCAATGCGGGCATGGGCTCACTTTATCGCTCTAAGCATGAATTGATCTTTGTCTACAGGGTCGGCCATGCGCCACACCTAAACATGGTCGAACTTGGCAAGCATGGACGCAACCGGACCAATGTTTGGGATTATGCCTCGGTCAACTCATTTAGGGGCAGCCGAAGTGAGGATCTGGCACTGCATCCAACCGTCAAGCCGACCGGTCTGGTGGCTGATGCTATCAAAGATGTGACCCGCCACGGCGATATTGTTCTCGATATCTTTTTAGGCTCTGGCACAACGCTGATTGCGGCAGAACGAACGGGACGCCAGTTTCGCGGTGTTGAGATTGATCCAGCTTATGTGGATATTGCCATTGACCGCTGGTGCGCGCTGAAAGGTAGTGAACCATACCTTGAGCCAGGAGATGCATCATGAGCGACAAGGCAGCGCCAGGAAGACCTCCCCAGGAGGGACGGTTCCGCAAAGGTCAAAGCGGCAATCCGAAGGGTCGCCCAAAATCCGCAGCGAAGTCAACTGGGTCGGTCTTTGATGTGGTTATTGAAAAGACATTGACGGTTACCCGGAACGGCATATCGCGCGAGATCTCGGTGGAAGAGGCCTTGCAGCACCAAACCTATCAAGCTGCTGTGAACGGCAACCGGCCAGCGCAGCGTGAGGTGCTGAAATGGATCACCAAGCGCGAAAAATACCTCGATGCAAACAGCAATCGTAAAACCCATCCGGGAGTCAGGGTGCGGTATTCGGACACCCCCGACAATGCAGATGCTGCACTTTTACTGCTGGGCATCACCAGCCCCAATCCGGACCGTCAGCATGTCTCGTCAGACCGGGCGCAAATGTTGTTGGAACCCTGGGCGGTGCAAGTGGCATTAAGCAGGCGTCGGGGCGGCAGCAAACTCACGGAGGATGAAGTTAAAGAAATTCGGCGCCGTGTGAGCAATCCGGACAGTCTGCGCTGGCCGAAAGGAGCTGGCGAGTGACTGGGAATGAAAATAGCGGAGACAATGGATCTGGTTACAAACGGACGCCTGCCACGACGCGGTTCAAAAAAGGTCAGAGTGGCAATCCTGCAGGTCGACCGCGGGGACGCTATAAGGAAGCGCCCTTTGAAGCGGTACTTGGGCAGATGGTGACAATTCGCGAAGATGGAGTTGAACGAACGGTCACGGCGGCGGAGGCCTTCATGCTGCAGCTTGCCAAGCGTGGGCTTGAAGGGGATATGATGGCCGCCCGTGCCACCATGACCGCGATCGAAGGCGCAAAAAGCTTACAGATCACGGACACTTCTATTCCAAGCGAGATCCACGTTGACTATGTTTATCCTGGCAGTGTCAACTCTGCTCTCGAACCGCTGCGTATGGCGAAAAAACTTGATCGATTTCGCGAAACCGTCCGCATGGTTCTTGAGCCCTGGCTCGTTGAAGCAGCCCTTGCGCGTCTGGGGGATCGTCGTCTTACGCCTACGGAGCAGCAAACAGTTGTCAAGGCGACCCGAACACCGCGGAAGGTTAATTGGCCGAATTGGTGGGAAGTTGGGCCGTAGTGTTTGTGGGTGTAGGTGTAAAGATTGACAGATTCAGGTTTCAAAACCAGAAGGCCGAAGGCTCAAATCTTATCTACGAAATAAATCAATGAGACCTGTGCACCGGTAGATATTTACACCACCTGATTTATCTGATTCAGTTTATCTATCGAATAGTATCAGGAGGCACCAGAACAAGCCACATGTTGGCTCTGTACATACAACAACGACCGGCCCAATATGGCCATCGGTGGGCTCACGCCTGCTATGAAACCGAAACAAGCTGCGTAGTTCTACAAATAGACCCCATTAAAAATGGGGGGATTACCCAGCAATGTGAGACCAACTCCGTGAGGCTGCCGGAAAATCAGTTTCATTGAAAGAAGGAAATTTTAACTGATGGGACACGGTGACCATGGCAGTCAAATTAGAGCCCTGATCCTCACGTTACAATATGATCACCGGGCATCATATTATAGCGATTGGATAGGTGCCTATGCCAACTCCAGGCTGTTCAAATGTCAGGTTTTAAATTTGATGAAAATTGAGCCATTTGATCTGTCAAATTGCATTGAAGAGTTCGATCTGATAATATTGCTGCACAGTGCAACCGGGGACACTCTTGATTATCTTACACCGTTAAAATCTGTTTTGATGGACCGAAAGCGCCCGATACTTTTAGCCTTTGTCGGCAATGAATTCAACTCGCCCTATCAACCTTTGGCCGACAAGATCAAGATGTTTAAAAGTATTCGCACAGATGTTATTGCAACACAGTTGCTTGAAGAAGCCGGTCGTTATGTTTACCAAAGTTGCGGTGCAAAGATTGTGTCCATTCCTCATGCGCTTAATCCGGATGCATTCAACGCTGAAACACCTTATGAAGACCGGCCCATCGATGTTGGCATGCGCAGCTATCGCTATCCGCCGCATCTGGGAGATGATGATCGCAATCGCATAATTGACTACTTCGTTGAACATTGCCCCAATCTTGGCCTCACGCACGACATCAGTACAACTCATCGATTTACGCCGGATAAATGGGGAGGGTTTCTTGGCCGTTGCAAAGCTGTTCTTTCCACTGAAACCGGCAGCTGGTATCTGTCTCCTGATGATGGTCTGGTAAATCAGGTCCACGCTTATACCACGCAAAATCGCGCCGGGCTGGTGATCGGTGAAAAAAGCAGATTGCGCCGCCTGGTTCGCTATCTGCCTGCCGCGTTAAAATCACCACTGATTTATGCGATGAAAAAAGGCCCTATCAAATATGGGGTTTTTGAAGATGAAAAACTTGATTTTGACGATATCTATCAGCGATTTTTCAAAACCGCACAGAAATGCCCGGTATATCCAAAGGGAATTTCATCGCGCAACTTCGATGCTATCGGCACGCGAACCTGTCAGATTATGTTTCCCGGACGGTATAATGATATTCTGACGGCGGACGAACATTACATCTCACTGGAACCTAATTTTTCCAATATTTCAGAAGTGGTGGAAAAACTAAAGGACAAATCCCACTGGCAGAAAATTGTCGATCAGGCTCATCAACTGGTCATGGAAAACCATACCTATGCTCATAGAGCCAGGCAAACCAGCGATATTTTTCAGGCACTTTAATTGACGGAGCCGGTGTTGTTCATACCAAAGCACTTGATCGTGGTCGAGCCGGCCAGTGCTTGTCTTCTGTAAAGTCAGTTGGTGATGTAATTTTTAACTCGTCAGATGCTGTACGCACCGATTTTAACCAACTCCAGTTTGCCTCAATAGCTGCAACCTCAGCTCGTTCACCGGTTGACCAATTGGCCTCACCCTTGCGGGAAAGTTCCAGCATGCGCGACAGGTTATTGCGCTGTTTCCAGTCCGGAAAAACGGAAAGAATGCGTCGTTGCGCCTCGGTGCGAAAGTCTTCTTGCGTTGGTAGTTGCGAAGCGGTATATGCCGCCGTCAGTTCGTCCAGACTTGGCATTGGTGCTTTTTTGCCGTTTTTAAGCAAAATGTTCCATTTACTTATAAACGGCCCCTTGCCGTCACTTTCATCCATGACTTCAAAATCTTCAAGTGGCTGGGCTGCGGGATATAGAAACTGGATAGCGTCTGCGATATTCATTTTTAAACTCCGGCTTTGTACATGGTCATTATGCTGAAGTTGGTGACATCAATAGCGGCACCAGCACTGTGCCATACCTGACCTTCGATATAATCATTGGCGGCAAGGTCGGCGATTGTTGCGGTTAACAACTGATCCTGACCACCAAGCGTGTTGGCAAAAAAGTTCGACCATAGTTGTGTGGTGCCATTTTTACGGATTAAAAGCTGCCTGCCGCCGGTATTGCTGCTTGAAAAAACAATGTTCATGAAGATGACGTACTTACCGGCTTTGCGCGCGGTTAACCGTGAATTATTGGTGACAGTATCGTGCATGATATCGGTGTCGAAATTCTCTGTATCCCAGGTTAAAGTGGTAACGGTGGAATTGGCGATTGATTGCGTTACAGATTTTGTCACCTGCACCGCCGGGAGCAATAGCGATGTCATGCCGTTGTTGCGGTCAATGTTAATGGCTTCAACCCAACTGGTGCCATCAGGGCTTACTTTAAAATGGAAATCATCATCGCCGGTCAGGCCAATTTCGGCGCGTCCTGAAAAACCACTTTGGTAAAGCTGGCTGGCCGTATCGCCAGCCGTGTTTTTGTTTATCTTCTGCTGGTGGCCATTACCTTCGTGATTAAACAGTGTCGCGGGTGACGATACCGACAGGCGGTTGGTCGTACTGGCAGTCGAGTTTATCCCGATCAACCCGCCATCAGCCGGGTTCAGATTAGCTGAGCCGCCGCCACCGCCGGAAACTTCGTTCCACACTGTGCCATCCCATGCCAGTAATTTGTCCTCATCCGCTACCCAGGCCAGCCAGCCCTCCTGGGGCACATAATAATCCCAGGCATTGTCCTGCCAGGCGGCGATCTGTTGATCTTTACCCGCCCATATACCAGTGGCGGCAGCCGCAACAATATAGCGTGCGCCATCAACAGGCGACAGAGGTGCGGTGGTCAGGTCACGGTCGTTGACACTGAGTTGCACAATGGCATCGAGAACCCGCAACGCCTCATTATGGGTAATGTGTTTTTGCGCCTGGGCTGCTTCGATGTTCGGCATCTTCAGGTTGGGAGTATTGTTCATTACTTTGCTCTCGCTACTGCAATCAGAAAAATTGCATCCTAAGACACGATGCGAGGCCGGGGATTAATCGCTTAACAGCTTTCAATTTGCAGCAAAAATGCCAGCAGGATATTTGACAATTTGACAATTTGCCGCCATAGCAGGCTTGGATTCTGATCCGAGCATCTTGAGGTTGTATGAAAATAGTAAGTTTTGTTGGAGCGCGCCCCCAGTTTATCAAGTGTGCCGTGGTCAGTCGTGCGATTGCCAATCTCGATGGCGGTACTATCGTTGAGGACATCATCCACACCGGTCAGCATTATGACGCCAATATGAGCGATGTTTTCTTTGCTGAACTGGATATCCCAAAACCTGCAGTCAATCTGGAGATCGTCGGAGGAAAACATGGTCAGGCAACCGGGCGTATGCTGGAATTGTGCGAGCGTGAAATCGAAGCCCGTCAACCAGATCTGGTGCTGGTGTATGGCGACACCAACTCCACCCTGGCCGGTGCGCTGGCCGCAGCAAAGCTCAATATCCCGATCGCCCATGTGGAGGCGGGCTTGAGAAGTTACAACCGGCGGATGCCCGAAGAAATCAATCGTGTTTTAACCGACCATGTTTCAACGCTTTTGTTCGTACCTTCCGTGACGGCCAAAGATAATCTGGCGCGTGAAGGCATTACCAGCGGTGTTCATATGGTCGGGGATGTCATGTATGATGCCGTGCTTTATTATCGCGGCCGGATAACAAGTAACGATAAAGAACCCTACGCTGTCTTAACAGTTCATAGAGCCGAAAACACTGATGACCCGGCGCGTTTGGCTGGAATTCTTCGCGGTATTGCCACAGCTGAATTGCCGGTTAGATGGCCCATCCACCCGCGTACACGCAACGCTCTTGTCACTCATGGTCTGGAAGCGCCGCAAAATGTTGAATTCTGTGAGCCGGTATCATATCTGGAGATGATCGCTCTGGTGAGTGGTGCTTCATTTGTGTTGACGGATTCCGGCGGCCTGCAAAAAGAGGCTTATTTTCTCGGCAAGCGTTGTGTCACGTTGCGCGATGAGACCGAGTGGACAGAGCTTGTCGAAACGGGTGTCAATCGCTTGACGGGGGCTGATCCACTGGAAATTACTGCTGCGATTAACTGGGCTGCGACAGGCCAGGTGCCGGCAACTGAACTCTATGGCGACGGCAATGCTGGTCGACGCATCGCCGAGATGCTAGGCTCTGTAATATGAGGTGAATTCCACCTGATTTGGGTAGATTGGCTTGAAGAAAAGGCGTTCCGTAGCGCAGCGACAGTTTGTTGAAAAGCCTTGACTTTGCGATGCTAAAGATATCACATATTCTCTATGTTCATATTATGAACAGCAAAATTATAGTGAAGTGTGATGTCTGAAGAACGAATAGTACGAGAGTTGCTGGTTGAGATTGACAGGGATCCCGGTGTCTCCCAGCGCAAGCTTTCCGAAGCGCTCAGTGTTTCGGTAGGCACCATCAACTGGCACCTCAGGCGTTGTGTCAAAAAGGGGCTGGTCAAGCTTAGCCAGGTGCCGGTCAAACGCTATCTTTATTATCTCACGCCGGATGGTTTTGCGGAAAAAACCCGCCTTACAGCCGAATATCTCAGTATTTCGTTTGATATTTTTCGTGTCGGACGTCAGCAATATGAGGCATTGTTCAACCTTTGCCGCGCCAATGGCTGGAAGGATATTGTTCTGGTTGGTGACAGTGAGCTTGCCGAATTGGCCATGCTGGTGCTGTCACGGATTGATGATGTCACGGCCCATTGTGTATTTGATGCTGCGTCCAAAAACAGCACCTGCGCCGGGTTGCCGGTGAAATCAACGGTTCAAGACGTTATAGCCAGCGTGCCGGGCGGGCTTGTGGACGCCATTATAGGCACAGGGCCGGACATCAAACTGCCTGAAAAATGCGATCTTGAAGCGCTTCTGACAAAACTCAACCTTAATCATTCCCAAGCGCTGATCCCGGCCTTTATCTAGGAGCCATCAAATTCATGTGGATAGCTGTCAACACCCACGCCAACGCCGAAGATTTGGCTTTTGCCAATATTGAACGGCAGGGATTTGAATGTTATTGCCCGAGGGTCGAAGCCACGAGGCGCCATGCCCGCAAAACCACAACAGTTTTGCGACCGTTTTTTCCAGGCTACCTGTTTGTCAGGATTGACCCGGATCACGACCAGTGGCGTCCGATTGTTTTTTCTCGCGGTGTGCGCGCTGTTGTGATGTTTTCAGACCACCTCAGTCCTGTACCCGATGCGTTTGTTGCCGATTTGAAATCGTTAGAAAATGCCGGTGAATTAAAGGCTCCCGCGCCTCATGAGCGTTTCAGTCCGGGCCAGAAAATACGATGTTACGGCACCGCCTTTCATGATGCAATCGGCCAGATAATCAAGATTGATGACAAGGACCGTATTTGGACGCTGATGGAAATTCTGGGTAGAAAAGTTCGCGTTCGCATGTCCTCAAAAAGAGTGGTTGAAGCCTGAGGCACAGCGCTTGGATGCGGTCGGAAATCTGAAAAATGATATTGACATTCAGCTTCTGAACACTCTAGTCTAAAAGCCTCGTACCGGGAAGATGGTCGTTCACCCTCCCCTGCGGTAGCCGTGGAAAAGCAGTTTTTTTTCTGCCATACTTCTTGTCCGCAAGGAAATTTAAACCAGTGAGCCTTACCGTCCTACAAGCCATAAAATCAGCGCCAAAACGTTTGTCAGTGTTACAGGTCTAACTGGCCTGCGAAAAGGAGTTTTCTGCGATATGTGTGGAATTGCCGGAATAGTCAGTATCAGCGGTCAACCGGTCAGGCATCTGCAGCGCAAGCTGCAGGTCATGGGCGAGATTATTGCTCATCGCGGCCCCGATGGCGAGGGCGTATGGTGCGCCGCTAATGACCAGGCGGGGCTGGCGCACCGGCGATTGTCAATCATTGACCTGTCGGAGACCGGCGCCCAGCCGATGAGCGGGCCCAACGGCTGCGTCATCTCTCATAACGGCGAAGTTTACAACTATCTGGAATTGCGCGAGGCACTCAAAGGTGACTGGCCGTTCAAGGGTTCCTCCGATACCGAGACCATTCTCGCCGCCTATGAACGCTATGGCGATGACTTCACCACCCATCTGCGCGGTATGTTCGCGTTCGCCATTTGGGATGAGAAACGCCAACGCCTGATTGCCGCGCGCGACCGTTTTGGCATCAAGCCATTTTATTATGCGACTGTGGATGGTGTTTTTTACTTTGCCTCCGAGCCCAAGGCGCTAATGCCGTTTTTGCCGGAGATCGACACCGAGCCTGAGGCGTTGGCGCAATACCTGACTTTCCAGTACTCAGTCGATGATCTCACCTTGTTCAAGGGCGTAAAGCAATTGATGCCCGGCCACCGGCTGGTGATCGAAAACAACCACATGAGCATTCAACGCTATTGGGATGTGAACTATAATATCGACTGGGATCATTCACCGCGCTATTTCTACAACCGGCTGCGCGAACTCATGGAAGATTCAATTGATATTCACCTGCGCGCCGATGTTCCTGTTGGCGGTTATATGTCGGGTGGTATCGATTCCAGCCTGACCTCAATTCTGGCTGCCAGACATAACTCGCAAAACCGCCAGTTTTTCCATGGCAAGTTCACTGATTATAGCGGCTATGATGAAAGCCCATATGCCGAAATTGCCGCCGATGCGGCTAACGGTGAGCTTTTTCAATGCGACATAACCGCCAGTGATTTCGAAAGCAACATTCAAAAAGTCATATATCATCTTGATTATCCGGTTGCCGGTCCGGGTTCATTTCCTCAATATATGGTTTCTGAACTTGCCGCGCGCCACGTTAAAGTGGTGCTCGGCGGGCAAGGCGGTGACGAGATTTTCGGCGGCTATGCCCGCTATCTGGTGGCTTATCTGGAGCAGTCCTTAAAAGCGGCACTCGATGGCACCTACAGAAATGGCAATTACATTGTCACGATTGAATCAATTGTGCCCAATCTCGGAGTTTTGCGCGAATATAAACCAATGATGCAAATGCTGTGGCAGGAAGGCCTGTTTGGAGATCTCGACCAGCGCTATTTCCGCCTGATAGATCGTTCCAACGATTTGCAG
Organism: uncultured Hyphomicrobiales bacterium; assembly: GCA_964625235.1. Taxonomy (GTDB): domain Bacteria; phylum Pseudomonadota; class Alphaproteobacteria; order Rhizobiales; family JAJFHR01; genus JAJFHR01. Next base: position 46,199 of record CAZVAZ010000002.1, on the reverse strand, counting down.
GACGAAGTTGACTGGACCGGGCTTGATAAAGAAAGTGTGTTTGAGCGCTTTGAAGGAATTTTCAATTCCACCACTAATGTGCGCCAGGAAGCCTATTTTGATAAAATGACGCATTTCGATTTCAAGTGCCTGCTGCCAGCGCTGTTGCAGGTGGAAGACCGCATGAGCATGGCCCATGGTCTGGAAAGCCGGGTGCCGATGCTGGATCATCCACTGATCGAATTCGCCGCCACCGTACCCGCTGACGTAAAATTCGAAAGCGGCAACATGAAGCATATGCTCAAAACAGCCTTCAGTGACGTTTTACCGGAAAAACTGCTGTCACGGCGCGACAAAATGGGGTTCCCGGTGCCTTTGAAAGAATGGTATGGCAATGAGCTCAAAGACTATGTTCGCGATATTTTTTCCTCGCAAACAGCCAAATCCCGTCCGTTCATGCGTTCTGACAAGGTTCTCGAGAGTTTCAATGCCGACAGCCGCTTTTCACGCAAAACCTGGGGCTTGTTGAGTCTCGAGCTGTGGCAGCAGGCGTTTCACGACAAGGCGGCTGAATGGCGCAGTATGGCACCATGAGCAAGACTATCGTTGATGGAAGTAAAAATCTGGAAATATTATGGATATAAAAGGTAAAAAAATAGTGGTGGTAGGCGGTGCGGGCCTTATCGGATCACATCTTGTCGATCAGCTGGTTGCGACCGACGTTGGTGAGATTCTGATTTATGACAACTTCGTTCGCGGTCGGCACGAAAACCTTGAAGCTGCAATGAGTGATCCACGGGTGAAGATTTATGAAGCTGGTGGCGACATCCTGCAAAGCGATGTTCTCGAAAGCGCTCTGGAAGGTGCCGATGGCGTCTTCCATCTGGCCGCACTGTGGCTGCTGCAATGCCACGAATATCCGCGTGCTGCATTCGACGTCAATGTGCGCGGCATGTTCAATGTACTTGAAGCCTGTGTCGCCAAAGGTATAAAGCGCCTGATTTATTCCTCCTCGGCCTCAGTCTATGGCGATGCCGTGTCCGAACCCATGACCGAAGACCATCCGTTCAATAACAAAAATTTTTATGGTGCCACCAAGATTTGCGGTGAAGCCATGGCGCGCGCCTTCCATCATCGTTACGGCCTCAATGTTGCCGGTCTCAGATATATGAATGTTTACGGGCCGCGCCAGGACTACAAGGGTGCTTATATCGCCGTCATCATGAAAATGCTGGATGCCATCGACCGTGGCGAAGGGCCAACTATTCTGGGTGATGGCTCGGAAGCCTTTGATTTTGTCGCGGTCGAAGATTGTGCGCGTGCAAATCTTTGCGCCCTGCGCGCTGATACTGTCGACCAGTTCTACAATGTTGGCACGGGCACGCGAACGTCACTGAAGGAACTGGCTGAAATTCTCTGCCAATTGACGGGTTGCAACCAGGAGATACAATATGCCCCACGCAGTGCGGCAACGTTGGTGCGCAATCGCATTGGCTGTCCTGAACGCGCGACACAAGAGATTGGATTTACGGCCAAAATCCCTCTGAAAGACGGCCTCAAACAGCTCATCGCCTGGCGTCAGGCGGACAGGGCTGTGAGTTGACAACATGAACAAAAATGATTGCCCACAGCGAAATGACGTATCGTTAGGTGAACGAATTCGTATGACCTGTGCTAAGATCAACCTGCTGCGAAGGTTTCGTGAGTGGCGGGCTTTTGTTAATGATTGGCGAACTTCTGTTAATTCCTCGCTTGAGAAATTAAACCAAGAAGTGCTGGAGTTACAGATTTCCAACAATAAATTGAATGAGGAGCTGGAGGCCCTTCGCCAAGCATTTTTTGAAGGCGTCAAGAACGATCCTTTTTGGCAGCAAGCATTTTCAACGGAAGGTCGGGTTTTCGGTGTGCGCCGAAAAGAAACTCTGCGATTTGTAGCAATCGGGGAAGGTGGAAAGATACCGGAAGGATTTAGTGGCATTTCCGGTGAAGCGATATGCAACGATCTTAACGCTGGCAAGGTTCAGCGGGTTGTCTTGCAGCGTCTGGATGCACAAGGCCGTCTTGGCCCGCCTGAAGATCAGTCGCAGCTACTGGAATTTATCAGCAGGTATCCCAAAGGTGCGCGACTTATTTTTGATGCAATGAAGTTGAAGAAATCCACTTTGCATATGGATGATATGCAGCTGGACACCACTGAAGCGGAGCAACGCCTCTACAACGATACTATGGATGCCCTCAAGCGTGAGCCCGACCTTATCGATTTTATGGCCAATGGGCAGGCGGCATATCTGCCAAAGCTTGCAGGTACTGAAAAAGGTGTGCCCCTGCCTTTCGATGCAGCCGACCTGTTGCCGAAGCTGGTGCCAGCCCAGCCAAAATCGCGATCCGTGGTATTTCTCCATAATAATTACTATCACTTCAACACGCTTGCTGCTGCGTTAAAAAAACGCGGATGGGACGCGATCACCGTGTCTGTAGAGCCTCCGGATAGCGCGCAGCAGCAGTTTTATTTTGGCGAAGATATCAACCTTTATCACGACGATCCCGCAATCCGGCACCGGCAGATTTGTGAATTTTTGCAGACCGTCCCGGAACGCTTTGGAGCCTTGCATTTTTACGGTCAATACCAGCCCAGTTTTTTCCTGGAAAACAATGACAACGCCAAGAACAGAACCAGATTTCCGTGGGATTTTATGGAACTTCGCCGCCACCGCACCATCATCGGGTATTCAGTGAGCGGTTGCGCTGATGGTGCAACTCAATCAGCAGTCAGGAAAATTTCAGATAATGTTTGCGGGCGCTGTGTCTGGGAACTTCGCCCTGATATTTGTAGCGACGCTAAAAACGAAGCATGGGCACACACCCTGGACGATGTCTGTGACTGGATCGGCATCGAAGGAGATTGGGCGGTTGGCGATCGTGTTGGGCCGAAGTTCGTGCGCGGGCCAGTTACATCCGCCCTTGATCCGGAATACTGGACCCCCGATCTCGAAGTGCCGGAAGAAATGCGCATCGAGCGCAAACCAGGCGAAATCCTGATTTACCATGCGGTGGGGAACCTTGAAACCAGACGCGTTGGTGGTCGTGACATCAAGGGCAGCACTGCGATCGAGGCGGCTATTGCCAGATTGCAGGAAGAAGGGCTTGGCGTTAAACTGTTTTTTGCCTCCAAGCTTCCAATCCAGAAGGTCCGCTACTACAAGGCGCAAGCCGATATCGTTGTTGATCAGCTGAACTACGGTCGGATTGGCGCCAATGGACGCGAAAGCTTCATGCAGGGAAAACCCGTAATCACACGGCTGATGCCCGGGCAAGGTGAGGGAATGCCCGAGCTTCGCACCATTGCCGAAGCGCCCGCCCTGAATGCCACTGAGCAGACAATCGAAGGTGTGTTGAGAGATCTGGTAAACGACCCGGAAAAACGGCAGGAAATGTCTGTGCAATCGCGAACATTTGCGCTCAAATGGTTTGCCGCCGACGTGTGCGCACGTCGTTTCGAAATGGTGATAGATCGTGTTGCAAAAGGATTGCCACCTGAGACTGACGAACTTTATTCGTGATTGAGAATTGGTGAGATTATTATGACCAAACAGCAAGCCTTCCTGTCGATTGCCAAGCCTTGTCTGGGCGAAGAAGAAGTTGAAGCCGTCCGTTCGGTGCTTGAATCCGGCTGGCTGACGCAAGGACCGTGGGTGGGTAAATTCGAAGCTGGATTTGCCAGGCGCCACAACGTGCGCCACGCACTGGCGACGACTTCATGCACAACGGCTCTGCACCTGGCCCTTGTTGCCGCCGGGGTTGGAAAAGGCGACGAAGTAATAGTGCCCGCATTCACCTGGGTGGCCACCGCTAATGTGGTTGTTCAATGTGGTGCGATACCGGTCTTTGTCGATATTTGCACCGACACCTACAACCTTGATCCAGAAGCTGTCGAGCGCGCTGTAACGCCCCGCACCAGGGCAATCATCCCGGTGCATCTTTTCGGGTTGGCAGCCGACATGGATGCTTTGGCGGCGGTTTTGCCAGATCATGTTGTTGTAATAGAGGATGCAGCCTGTGCTGCCGGGGCGGCCTACAAGGGCAGACCGGCGGGCTCACTCGGCCATATTGGCTGTTTTTCCCTGCATCCGCGCAAATCCATAACTTGTGGCGAAGGCGGTGTTGTAACCACTGATGATGACGGGTTAGCGGCCAAATTGGATATGTATCGCAATCACGGTGCCAGCATTTCTGAAGAGGTGCGCCATCGTGGTCCCAAACCCTATGAGTTGCCGGATTTTACGGTCTTTGGCTTCAATTATCGCATGACGGATATTCAGGCGGCGGTCGCCACCATCCAGCTTCAGAAACTTGACCGCTTTATTGCTGAGCGCCAGGAGCTTGCGGACTTATATGACGAGCGCCTGAAGAACTTAAACTGGATTACACCACCGCTCAGGCCCCAAAACTATGACCACGCATTACAGGCCTATGTTGTGATGGTTGATGATGTCGCCGGTGTTCCCCGCCGCAATGATATTCTTCAACACCTCCAGGACAGTGGCATCGCCGGGCGTCCGGGTACTCATTCAGTTGTCGGATTGAAAATCTACCGCGAAACATTTGCAACCAATCCTGCTGATTATCCGGTGGCAACGCGGGTCGAGGCCCAAAGCATCGCACTGCCCCTGCATAACCACATGGGGGCTGAAGATGTGGATCGTGTTGTTACCGCTCTGGAGAAGCTTCGTTGAATATCCCGGTGGACATTTTTTCATTGCAGATTGAGGCATAGTCGATGTGCGGCATAGTCGGTATTTTCAATTTTGATGGCGCACCCGTCGACGAACAGGTGCTGATTGCCATGCGCGATGCGTTGGCTCATCGTGGACCTGATGACAAAGGGGTTTATGTGGATGGCACCCTGGGGCTGGGCCATCAGAGATTGTCGATCATCGATCTGACCGATGCAGCTCACCAGCCGATGAAGTCGCCGGACGGGCGCATCGTCGTTGTCTATAACGGAGAGATTTACAATTTCCGGGAATTACGGCTGGAGTTGGAAAAGGCAGGCTGGACCTTCAAAAGCCGTTCCGACACTGAAGTCCTGATCGCCGGTTATGCGATCTGGGGCATTCAGAAACTTGCCGGCCGATTGGACGGCATGGCAGCGTTTGCGTTGTGGGACGCTGATGAAAAGCGGCTGTTTTTAGTGCGTGACCGCTATGGCGTCAAGCCGCTTTACTTGTGGCGGAGGCGAAATGGTCTGGCCTTTGCTTCCGAAATCAAGGCGTTCATGAAACATCCTGATTTCACTGTCCAGGTCAATGATGCAGCTCTTCGCGAATATTTTACCTTTCAAAACCTGTTTCGCCACCACACGCTGTTTAGCGACGTTGAACACCTTCCACCGGCATCAATACTTGTCATCGATGCGCAAGGCGAGCGGCTCGAGACCTATTGGGATTATGACTTTTCACAGACCGAACCAGTCGATGCCAGGGAAAGCGTCGCTACTTTGGAACGACTGATGGGAGAGGCAGTGGAACGGCAACTGGTCTCGGATGTTCCTGTTGGTGCCTATCTTTCCGGCGGTATGGATTCAGGCTCAATCGTCGCACTGGCAGCCAATCACGTGCCACGCATGCAAACCTTTACGGCGGGCTTTGAAATGTCGCGAGTAGACGGCATCGAAGCCTCATTTGACGAACGCCGCGCCGCCGAGTTGATGGCCTACACCTACAAGACTGAGCATTATGAGCAGGTGATGAATGCTGGAGACATCCGCTGGTCGCTGCCACGGGTGATCTGGCAGCTTGAGGATTTACGGCTTGGCATGAGCTACCCCAATTACTATATCGCTCGTCTCGCCTCGAAATTCGTCAAGGTTTGTCTGTCAGGAGCGGGCGGCGATGAATTGTTCGGTGGCTATCCATGGCGCTACTACCGTATTTTTCGCTCACTCGACAAGCGCAACTTTCTGGAAAACTACTACGGTTTCTGGCAGCGGCTGACCACAGCAAAAGACCGCGATGAGCTGTTTCATTCCGGTACTGAAAACAAAGATGAGATGTTCAATGTGTTCGCCGGTGTGTTTGCCAATGCCGGTAACATTGGTTATCAAACGCCGGAAGAGCAAATTTCAGCATCGCTTTATTTTGAATGCCGCACCTTCCTATCTGGTCTTCTCCTTGTTGGCGACAAGCTGGCGATGGCCAGCGGTCTCGAAGAGCGCTTTCCGTTTCTTGATAATGCGCTGGTTGATTTCGCCATGCGCCTGCCAGTCGAGCACAAGCTGGCTGATCTCAAACATATGCTCAATATTGACGAAGATGAAGTCAAAAAGAAACTGATTGCTCAAGAATCCTTTTCAGGCGGTAAGTCCTGTCTGCGCCAGGCCATGGCGCATCTGGTTCCGCGCGAGGTCATGCAACGCCGCAAACAGGGGTTTTCATCGCCTGAAGCTTCGTGGTATCGTGGTGAGAATGCGGAGTATGTACGCGAAACCCTGCTGTCAAAAGACCTCGCTTCAGCGGATTATCTTAACCCCGACTTCATCCGCAAAATTGTCGAAGAACATATGTCAAAAAAAGCCAACCACAGACTGCTGATCTGGTCATTCCTGAGCTTCGAGCAGTGGTGCCGGGTGTTTCTTGGTGGGGAAACAGTACAGTGAACAACAGGCAACAAAAAAGTGACCCATTGTCGACGAACAGCGAGGCCGTACACGTCCGTTGTCTTGAAACGGCTGCCGATCATAATGCTTACCAGGCATTTTTGGACACATGCCCGGCGGCTACCTTATATCATGGTTTGCCGTACAAGGATTTGCTGATGGCCTGCGTTGAGGCGCAAGTTGACTACGCCCTGGCCTGGCGAAACAGCCAGGTAGTTGGCGCACTGCCAACCATGACTCGTGCTGGACCCTGTGGTCAGGTTATTAATTCCTTACCCTTTTTCGGTAGTCATGGAGACATTATCGCCACCGACCCAGTCGCCGTTCCGGTTCTTGAGGCGTGGTTTCGCTCAAAACTTGATGAGCCGGGTGTGGCTACCGCCACTGTAATTTCGAATTCGTTCAAGCTTTCAAATATTGTCCATGCGCAAAAAAATCGCTGGGCGGGGGCTGCCTTGCAGGATCAACGTATTGGCCAATGGACACTGCTTGATACTGATACTCCAGACATGCCATTTGCTAGTACGCTCTTTTCAAAAATCCACAGCTCCGCTAGGCGCAATATCCGCAAGGCTGAACGAGAAGGTGTGCAGGTTTCGGTCGAAAACAACGCCATTGGTTTTTTGGAAACGTGTCACTTGGAAAACATGGTGGCTATTAATGGCAAAAGCAAACCGGTGGCTTTTTTCGATGCTTTGAGGGATGTCCTAAGGCCGGATAAAGACTACCGGATTTATGTAGCGCGGCACAATGGCATGCCGATTGCCGCGCTGCTGGTATTTTTTTTCAAGCAGTTTGCTGACTATATTATGCCGGTAACCCTGTCATCAGCGCGACCTTTGGAACCCATGTCTGTCATTTTGTTGCAAGCCATGTGCGATGCTCAAAAAGAAGGTCGTCGCTTGTGGAACTGGGGTGGAACCTGGTTGACGCAAACCGGTGTCTATCGTTTCAAGAAAAAATGGGGTGCTATTGAAGCGCCTTATGCCTATCATGTATACATACAGGATAAACGCATTCTTGAGCAAAGTGCAGAAAGTCTGACTGCTGATTATCCTTATTTTTACGTGGTGCCATTTTCTGCCCTGATAACGACGGATCGAGGCGTACAATAGAGCGCTTTATATGCAAGAACATGACAACAACAAAACAATGGCATTATTTTTCAAGCGGTCCCCGTGAAGCCGTGCTGCAACGGTTGATTCATGACGATATCAAAATTGCGGCTGTCTATGTCACCGATCCGGAAAAATGGCCAAAAGTAAAACCTACGGTAATTCTGGCCGAAAAGCTGGGATTGCCAGTTACTGTTTTGCGCCGGCAAAACCTGTCTGAACCATCTGCGGAGTTGCGAAATGCCGCCTGCCTGTCGGTAGGGTTCGGATTTATTTTTCCAGCTGCCTTTTTGCGCCATGTTGGCCCCTGTCTCAATGTACATGGCACATTGCTGCCGGATTATCCCGGTGCGCGTTCTCTCAACTGGGTTATTGCCAACGGCGAAAAGCAAAGTGGTGTGACCGTTCATATGATTGATCAGGGAGTGGATACAGGGCCGATCATTCTTCAAGAAAGTTTTTCTCTTTCCCCGTTTGAAACGGGAACAAGTCTGGTGCAAAAGACTAGAGAGTTTGAGCCGCAGGTTGTGGTCAAGGCTTTGAGATTGTTTACAGAAAAGGGCGCAACCGGTGCCAGGCAACAAGGTTTCAGCGGTAAACGATTCGCGGATCGAAAACCGGAGCATTCTGAAATCGACCCCAACCGCCCTTTAATTGAACTGGTCAATGATATTCGCGCGGCCGACCCTGAGAATTACCCGGCATATTTTTATCTTCATGGTCAGAAAGTTTGCATTCGGCTGTGGCGCCCCGACAGGCCATCCGATGAAAAAGGCCTACTTTGAAACGTTTTACTTAGATTGAGTTGAGAATAATGTATCACCCGAGCCAGCCTGTTTTCAAGCCAAGGGATATCGATCCTGATCGTGAAAAAGGGTATGAAAAATTACAAAAAGCCATTGCCCGATCACAACAAGCCCCTTTTCGCCAAATTGCCACCGTGCTCGGTGTCCTGACGACGGGTTTGATGGTAATAATTGCGGGGCTGATACGGCTGACAGGTCGCGGAAAACCCGATAATGTTGATGTCAGTCTGGCTGAAATGTATTACAATGTTCCTGCGATGGCACTTCACAAGAAGATTGAATTGGCGGAACTGGCCAAAAAGCCCATCTCCGGGAAAACCCTTGATATTGGTTGCGGGAACGGGATTATTGGATCAACTCTCAAGCGTATGGCCAATATTGGCTCTTTGCATGGTGTGGATATGCTGCCGATATTCGATCAACAGGTCAAAGAAGCAGGGTATGTTGGTTTCACCATCAGCGATGCCGCCGATATGCAGCTTCCTGACAGTACCTTCGATGGCGTGATAAGCATATGTGTTTTGGAACATGTCTGGGACCTCGATGGCGCTATGCGGGAAATTCATCGTGTTTTACGCTCTGGCGGGCAACTCTTATTCTCTACTACAGCTCCCGAATTTCGCCATGCCCTTCCCGCTGCCCGCTTCTGGCGGTTTTTCGGCAGTAAAAACCGTGCTGAACAGGCGGCTGTTGAACGGGACAAATCCAGTATGCAGTATCATTATTACAGTGACAAACAATGGCATGAGGCTCTGGAAAGCTTGGGTTTTGAAAATATTCGTATAACGCCGATCTTTTCCCGGTCGCAACTCCTCCTGTACGATCTTATAAATTACCCGGTGGTCATTCCGACCGTCTATTTTGCCGACAAACTACAGACACTGGGCTTCAGGTTACCTATATTCAAGAAGTCTGCTGTCTGGGCTACGGCGGTGATTTGTGCGTTTGTTTCCGTTTGGCCGGTACATCCCGGCCAGCATACGCACTGGGTCGTCGAAGCGACAAAAAAATGAACGGATTTTCAGCAGGTATAATGCAGAAATATTGGAAACCTATTCAGGTTCGCAGTGTTTTTGAACACAAGGAAGGATATTCATCCAATGTTACGCTCAGATGGTAAATTCAGGCATTACGGCTCTCTTGCGAAAAGGGCGATCTCGAGAGTCTGGTTGCGGGAAAACAATCATGGCGAGGGCAGCCCCGATCGGCAAGACCACGAGAAAGAACTCTCACGGCGAAGCTCAGCCAGTACGATCTTTGCCAATGGCCCTTTGCCTACCAATTTTTCTATCAATCTGGGTGCTGCGCCGTGTAATCACTCATGTATGTTTTGCCCGCAATCAATACACAAACCAAGCAAAGCTGCCTGGCTCGATCTGGACCTTCTGCGCAAGGTTGTAAGTGAAATGCCTGAGGAGGGAGTATTAATTAATATCTCCTCATATTCAGAAACACTTGCGGCGCCCAATCTTCTTGAAGCCACCCGGATTATAAAATCCACCCGACCGAAATTACAGGTCGTGCTGGCCAGCAATGGCTCTCTCATGCGGGAGAAAGTCATTCAGGGGCTGATTGATGCCGGTCTTGATCAATATCAATACAGTTTCGACGCCCCGGAGCGTGAATCATATCAGCGTTTGATGCAGGTGGATCATTTCGACCGAGTCTGGTCAAATCTGGAACGTATTGTGGAGATGCGAAATAAGGCAAATTCCCCTATGCGAATTTCGACTCATATCATGGGTTTTGAGGAATTTCGGGAAGCTTTTAAAAAATTCGAAGCCTATTGGAAAGACCGGGTGGATCAGGTTATCTGGCGCCCGGTTGGCAACTGGGGCGGCGAAACCTGGGGACTGGAAAAAAATCTGGCCTCGGCAGGCTTCCATGTGCCGAAGGAACAGATTCCTGAACGGCGGGTGCCGTGCAACTCTATTTTCATGCATTTCAAATTACAGCACAATGGCCTTTATGCCCCGTGCGTTGCCGCAGTTCCGGATTCCTTGCAGGAAGAGGAATTGCACAATGTGCCGTATATTGGCGATGCCAGGGAAATGAGCTGGACAGAGGCCTGGCAACGTTTGACTGACATGCGACAGGCCCATCTGCGTGGCGAGTGGGATAATTATGACTGCTGTAAAACATGCAGCATCTGGTCGCTGTGGCCGGATGTCTGGAAAGACAGGCACGAAAACGAGGCCGGTGCACCGCGTTTTCATATACCGGATGTTGATACCGCTCAATGATCACTCACATTCTCTAGTCTAATGAAAATCCTCAAAAACTCGTCCCTCTCCATGATTGCAGTTACATGCCAGGGGGTTTCAAAGAGCTTTGCTTTGGTGGATGCGGGCAACGCATGGCGCCTGATGTTTGCAGGGGGTGCCGGTTTACCGGTTTTCGATGCGCTCACGGACGTTTCTTTCGACGTGCCAAAAGGGCAGTTCGTCGGTATTTTGGGGCGCAACGGTGCCGGAAAATCCACACTATTGCGGGTTATCGGCGGTGTTTATGACTGCGATCAGGGTCGAGCGAAAGTATACGGTGCTCTTTCCGGCCTTTACGAGCTTGGCCTAGTCGGGCACCCGGAGCTTACCGGGCGTCAGTATGCACTGCGGCTCTTGACGGTGCATGGGTTCAGTACAAACCAGCAGATAGACATGATCGCAGACATTCATGACTTCTCCGAGCTGGGAGATCGTTTTGACGATCCCGTCCTTACCTATTCGGCCGGCATGGGTGCGCGGTTGTTTTTCTCCACAGCAACCGCAGGTCATTATGATGTTTATCTGCTTGATGAAATCCTGTCGGTTGGCGATCAGCACTTCCAGTCCAAATGTTGGCGGCGGTTGCGCGACCGAGTGTCAGGCGGGGCTTCCGGCATCCTGGTTACTCATGATTGGGCTGCCGTTGTCAAACTGTGCGAGACCGCACACATCCTCGACAAAGGCAAAGTGGTTTTTTCCGGACCGGCCGAAAAAGCGGCGCGCCACTATCTTTATGGTGAAAGCGCTAGGGAAGATCACCATAAAGGAGTTGCGCATTTTGTCAGTGCCCCGCAGTTCCCCGCAAAGCCCCGACCTGGTGAAGATTTCATTTTAACAACTGAAGTTGAGATAGAAACAGCAGCGAAGATCGGGGTGGGGATGGTTATTGAGCGGCTGCAACCGGGATTTGGCTGGGAAACCGCATTAATGTCACGTGAAATGACGACTGTCGGCGAGGCCCCTGGACGCTACGAACTGAAAATTGCGGTTCCCCATTTGCCGCTGGAACCGGGCAGCTATCAGATCAGTCTGCAAATGACCATACCCAACCCCGAATTTCCCCGGCAGTTTATCGTACTTGACGGTTTTGGCTGGCTCAGCGGCACGGGGTTGCCGATCGAAGTTTCTGGTACGCCGGGACAGGGGCTTACACTTGCATCCAACTGGTCGGTGAAAAGCTCATGAAAGCCTCGATTAAAGTAAATGGTCTTTCAAAGGTCTTTTCCCTGGCAAATGTCAGTGGCAGGGCGGTTTCACTCTTAGAGGCTTTGCGTCTTGGCCAGCCTCAGGAAAGTATCCGCAAGGTGCATGCTCTTGATGACATCAGCTTTTCGATCAGCGAGGGCGAGCGCGTGGGGATTATCGGCCCCAACGGTGCCGGCAAGACAACGCTTTTGTCATTGCTGGCCGGCATAACCGAACCAACCTCCGGCACCATTGAGATTGAAGGTGACATTCATGCCATGCTCACCATTGGTGCTGTTTTAAAAAATGAGATGACAGGTCGCGAGAACATTTATCTTGATGCCACCATACACGGGCGCACCAAAGAGCAGATTGACGCCGTCGCCGAAGAGATTATCGAGTTCACCGAACTGGGTGACTACATTGATCGGCCGGTGCGTACCTATTCTTCCGGCATGAAGGCGCGACTGGCGTTTTCCATGGGTACCCTCATTGAGCCGGACATTCTGATCCTGGACGAGACACTGGCGGTTGGTGACGTGTTTTTTGCACAAAAGGCCAGCCGTCGCATGAAAGCGGTGGCGGAACGAGGCCGCATCGTCATTCTGGTAACACATGCAACCAAGGCAATCGTTGAAATGTGCACGCGATGTCTGTGGATCGACAACGGCCGACTGGTCATGGACGGCGATCCGCAAAAGGTCACAGCAGCCTACGAAGCATCTGTAAGGCAGTCCGATGAGGCCGTGCTGAAGCGTAAGTTTGGCGCCGGGCGCGCGATCGAAAACCGGTCCGAAATCGGCATTATAGAAGACGTTATCATCCGCCAGGAGGGTGAAATTCGTCAGGCGGGGGTGGCGGCTTTTAAGCCGGTAACCTTTGAAATCTCCGGAACGCTGCTCGATGGAACGCCCGATTGCGATATACAGATCACCATGATGCGCGTTGATGGCCGGAAAATCTGGCACACCAGCCTGCACCAGGCTGGCCACACCCTGCCTGATCGAGGAGCCTTCAACGTGCAGGTAACACTTGATCCTTTCATACTTGGCGCAGATCTTTATCGCCTGGATGTAGACCTTGTTGACCATCTGGGCGTGTGCTATGGAGCGGCGCGGGTTTTTGAGGTCGTTGATGAGGAAGGCCAGCGCGGCGGTGTGCCGCTTCTGTTTCATCCACCAAGAATCAAAACCCGGCGGATTAAAGGGACAAATTCATGATTGTTGCCGGTTTCGACCAGCGTGATTTTGCCATGCTGAAAAACCTTTTTGTTATGACTCTCAAGGATCGATTTCTTGGATCCGGTCTGGGACTGATGTGGGCGGTACTCTCCCCCCTCATGATGATGGGTATTTTCGTCTTTGTGTTCACCTTCGTGTTTCCCGGTCGTCTGGCCGGTCAGGAAGGAGCACTGCCATTCGTGATCTGGCTGATTAGCGGATATGGGCCATGGCTGGCGCTGAGCGAAGGATTGAACTCATCCACCGGGTCGGTCGCCGCAAACGCCGGTATCGTTAAGAATATAGCTTTCAAATCCGAGCTTTTACCGATGGTCGGAGCCATGTTGGGGATTGTTCCGCTATTTGTATCTTTTGCAATTCTTCTTGTTTTGAAGCTTGCAGATGGTCAAATTCCAGGCGCGGCGGTTTTAATACTCCCGTTTTCTGTAATGCTGATGCTCACCTTTGTTTCAGGTGTCGGGTTTTTTCTAAGCTCGCTAAACGTCTTCGTGCGTGATGTTTCTCTGGCGTTGCCCAATATATTGATGGCTATACTCTTTACGTCACCAATTTTCTATCCCCTGACCGCTTATCCCACGGTGGTCCAGCCAATCCTGCAATTCAATCCATTCTACGTCCTGGCCGAATTCTTCCGCGCGCCCATACTAAACAATCAATTGCCACCACTATGGATGTTTGTTTACATGACGATCCTGTCGGGTCTGTTTTTTATTGGCGGCCTAAGATGGTTTCGCCGCCTGAAATCATTCTTCGATGTTCGGCTGTAAGATCGGCGGCTGAAGGAGCACATGGTACTTCATGCTTTGTTTGACAATTGACATAGATTGGGCGCATGACGCCGTGATTTTGGATACGCTTGAACTGGTTGAGCGCTACGATGCCAAGGCTACATGGTTTGTTACGCATGATACGCCGGTTCTTTCCGAAATACGCGCCGCTGGTGGGCATAAACTGGGCATACATCCAAATTTTAATCCGCTGCTGGATGGGAAGCCCGGGCAGGCAGGCGATACAGTTAAAAAGTTGATGGACATTGTGCCCGAAGCAGTCTCTGTGCGTAGCCACTCATTGGTGAGATCGAGCCGGTTAAGTGTCATGTTTCGCAAGTTTGGAATGACGCATGAATCAAATTATCTGCTGCCGCCACACGTAGGCTCAAAGATCGGCGCTTGGCGTGATTTTTGTGGCCTCATTCAGGTTCCAATTCGCTGGGAAGATGACGTGCGGCTGCTTGACCCTTCAATAGGCGAACCAGTTGATCATCTTGAGGTGATCGACCTGTTGGTAGTGGATATTCACCCGATCCACACTTTTTTAAATACGGAAACAATTGCCGATTATGAAGCAGCCCGCAACGAAACGAATGATCCGGTCAAGTTACTGGAGCGGCGGCGACCCCAAGGCTGCGGCGGCTCACGTGATCGATTGTCGACGTTATTGAGCGAAGTTAAATCCCGCACCATAAAAAGTTGCCGCCTTGGCGGCGTGCAGGTTGGAAGGGAAGGTTGAGATCATGCGAATAGCTGTCCTTGGCCGCACCCACTGGCTGATTGCTGTTGTGCGGCAATTGTTGGCCGATGGTCATGAGGTGGCCCTTGTGGCTACGGCACCGGCACCTCCAGAATACACTGCCGGGCAAGACGCCTTTGCCCAGCTTGCTGCAGAAACTGAGGCTCCATATCTCTTTGACCCTGATGTCAACCACGACAACTTCCGTGAGGCACTGGTTCAATCCGGGGCACAAATCGGTATCTCTATCAACTGGCCAACGATGATCCGCCGCCAGACCTGTGATGTTTTGAGAAACGGCATCTTGAACGGGCACGCTGGCGACCTTCCACGCCATCGCGGCAATGCCTGCCCGAACTGGGCGATAATCAACGGCGAAAATCATGTGGGCTTGTGTGTTCACGCCATGGACCCGGATATGGTCGATGCTGGCGATATTTATGTCCGCAGCAAATTACTGCTCGATGAAATGATTTATATTTCGGATGTCTATGACTGGATGGAAAATGTGCTGCCTGAGATGTTTGCAGATGCGCTTGGGCGGGTAGAAGATCCCTCTTTTGCTCCTGAACGCCAGGATGCTTCTGGCGTATTACCTCTGCGTTGTCACCCCCGGCGGCCGGAAGACGGCCTTATCAACTGGGCGCATTCGGCCGAAAATATCGCCCGGCTCGTTCGCGCATCATCGCGACCGCTGGCAGGGGCATTTTCGTATTTGGAGGCGAGGACGAAGTTAACCGTGTGGCGAGCCAGGGAAGTTGTCCTTGATCATGACATTTTAGCCGTGCCGGGGCAGATTGTCGGACGTGACCCGAACGGCGGAGTATTGGTCGCGTGCGGTTCCGGGGTCATAGAGATTGAGGAGGCGGAACTTGCTGACGGCACAGTCTTGCCAACCGCAAACCGTTTCCGCCTTATGGATAAATCGGTGGACACGCAATGAGCGGACTTGTGGCAATCCACCAGCCAAACTTCTTCCCCTGGCTTGGCTATTTCGACAAGATCAGGCGGGCTGATATATTCGTGTTTCTCGATGCGGTCGATTATCCTCGCACTGGTTCTGGAACCTGGGTTAATCGGGTAAAAATTGCAATTCAAGGCGAGGCGCGCTGGGCTACTTGTCATGTAAAAAGCAAGGCGCGTGGCAATCCAATTCTTGATGCTGAGATCAACGATGATCAATTTTGGCGGGTCAAGCTATTGAAGACGCTTGATGCCAATTATCGCAAAGCACCCTGCTACGATGAGACGATGAAAAAACTCGAACCCCTGTTCAAATCGCCGCAAACCAATCTGGCCAGCTTCAATATTGCCGCTATTAAGGTGATTGCTGCAAAGCTTGGAATTTCCACCCCGCTGGTTCGCCAATCCGAGTTACCGCACAAGGGCCAGGCGACCGAGCTGTTAATTTCGCTGGTCAAGGCCGCAGGCGGCGATGCCTACCTGGCAGGTGGTGGCGCTGGTGGGTATCAGCAGGACGAGTTGTTTGCTGCTAATGGTGTCAGGCTTGAGTATCAGGGGTTTGAACCCGAAGTTTACGGACCAGCGGAGCGGTTTATCTCCGGTCTGTCCGTCATTGATTACCTGATGTACGATGGCCGCCCGCTTGATGAAGTTTTTGAAAACACTAAAATATGACCATAACCATCATTGTTTTAACACCCATGAAAGGCAAGCAGCTTGAGCGCCTTATGGCGATTTATGAGGATCATGCCAATGTTGTTGTTGCAACTGACATAGCGGACCTGGAAGCCTCCGGCCTTGGTCCACAGACAACGTTGTTGAGTTTTGGCAGCGGCATTATCGTTCCACGATCAATTCT
The DNA here is from genome assembly GCA_964625235.1 of uncultured Hyphomicrobiales bacterium. Taxonomy (GTDB): domain Bacteria; phylum Pseudomonadota; class Alphaproteobacteria; order Rhizobiales; family JAJFHR01; genus JAJFHR01. Next base: position 29,623 of record CAZVAZ010000002.1, on the reverse strand, counting down.
CGCCAGTTTGACCAAACCTGCCTATAACCTTCATGCGGCATCGCCGGAATTTCCCGGGCGCGACCCTCATCATCACGCCGTCTATCGTGGCGCGAAGACCTATGGGGCAACGCTTCATTTAATGACACCCGAGGTTGACGCCGGTGCTATCGTTGGCATTGAGGTGTTTGCGGTTGGACCCCATGAATTGCCAACGGATTTACTTACCCGTGCCAATGAAGCCGGTATGATCTTGCTGGAGCGACTTGGATCTCGCCTGCTGGACAACCAGCCGCTTGTCGATCTCGATGGTATTAGCTGGGGTAAAATCAAAACGTCGCGTGCCGATCTCAAGCACTTCACTGAGATCACACCCTTGATTGATGATGTTGAATTTGCGCGGCTATACAAATCGTTCGATGGCGGTGTCCACAATAATCTCGCTTTGCAGCTTCACGGAAAAACGTTCAGAATTGACCAACAGAAACCATTGATCACCCGCGGCGGTGCATCCTTTCAAGGTTTCACCGAAACTGCATACCGAGATATTTTACGTCAATTAAAGACGGGTGGTTACCGCTTTGCCCGTTATGGCGATGGTGGCTTAGACCGACATGTGATCTGGCGCCATGATGTTGATATTTCAATGCACCGGGCGGCGCGGTTAGCCAGGATTGAGGCTGAAGAAGGTGCCGTTGCTACTTATTTTGTCAACCCGCGCTGCACTTTCTACAATCTTCTGGAGCCGGAAATAGAAACGATGTTGCACCATATCCGCGATCTTGGCCACGAGATCGGTCTGCATTTTGACGGCAATGCTTATGGTGTCAAACAATGGACCGGCGAAAGGCTGGAGCAAGCTCTCACTCGCGAAAAATCCTTGCTCGAGCTTATTCTCCAAAAACCTGTCCGCGCGGTAAGCTGGCATAACCCGGATCGCTCCAACCTGCTCGACTTCAAAGCTGACGAGATCTGCGGGCTGATCAACGCCTATGGGGAAAATTTCCAGCGCGATTATGTTTATTGCTCTGATTCAAATGGTTACTGGCGTTTCGAGGCGATGGACAAGGTCATTGCACAAGGTCATCAGCGCCTGCATCTGTTGACCCACCCGGCCTGGTGGACGCCCGAACCGATGCCCCCGTCACAGCGCATAGACCGCACCATCCTCGGCCGCGCCCGCAAAGTGCGCCGCGACTATGATGACCAACTTGCACAGGGGAAGCGAATTAATATTACGGATTGAAAACGGAAATTTTACTCTTGAAAATTAAATGTTTTTGATGTCAATACAGCCATTCACAATCAATCAGCATTACTTGCAGCAAACATGCAACACTGTTGTCAGCGATCAGGTAAAAGAACTATGCACCAAAGCAACGAGCGAACGTGTTTTTTTACCAAATACTGGGGGAAAGAAAATGAATATCTTGCTGCTCTGCTCGGATTCAGCGCGGCATACAGGGACTGTGGAAGTTCATATCAGGGCATTCAAGCAATACAGCCGACATAATGTGGTTACGCTTGATTCCAGTGCTGCCGGTAAAATTGATGTTGATGTCGAATTGTTTGACGCTATTGTTTTTCATTATTCAATAATCATCTCCCTTCCTCAATTCCTTTCAGATGAGTTGACTCAAAGAATAGCAGCTTTTAACGGTCCCAAGGTATTGTTTATCCAAGATGAGTTCCGCTGGGTCGACCGCACTTCAAAAGCTGCCGAGAAACTCGGGGTTTCTGTCATTTTTACCGTAGTAAACGAGGATGTGACCCGAAAGATATATCGCAATGACTACTTCGATAATGTTCGTTTTGAGCAAACATTGACAGGTTATGTTCCTGAAGACCTGCTGGCGAGGCAGGTGCTCGATTATGAGGACCGTCCGCTGGACATCGGCTACCGGGCCAGAAAACTGCCTGGCTGGTGTGGCTCGTTTGCGTTGCAAAAGTGGCAGATTGGCGAAAGAATGCTCAAGGAAGATAAAAAATACAACTTGCGCAGCGATATATCCATGTCCGAATCCAGCCGCATTTACGGCGAAGACTGGATTGATTTCATGGGTTCCTGCCGGGCAACGCTCGGAACCGAAAGCGGGGCCAGTTTTGTCGATTATAGCGGCCTAGTGTATCAGGAAATCGATAAATATGAGACGGCTAACCCAAAAGCCTCCTTTGAAGAGATTAGGGATAAGTTCCTTGAGGGGCGGGATAATGACGTGGTTATCCACGTCATATCGCCAAGGGTTTTTGAGGCCGCCGCCTTGCGTGTGCTGATGATCCTGTATCCCGGTACTTATTCAGATGTCATAACGCCAGGACGTCATTACGTCGAACTTAAGCCCGACCATTCCAACATTGACGAAGTTATCACTATTCTGCGCGACCCCGACAAGGCTGGAAAAATTATCAAAAACGCTTATGAAGAAATAGCCTGCTCACCAACATGGACACACAAAACCTTTATTGAACGGTTTGACAAAACAATCAATGAAGAGTTGCGAAAGTATGCCGGAACGGCCAGGGCAACGAGCAAAAATTTTGAAGAAGTCAATTCAAGCAGGACTGAAAATTTGGAAGCTATGATAGATACTGAACTCCAGCGGCTGGAGGAGGCCAATGCTGTGGCCACAAAAAAAGCGCAAAGACGGATGGAAATTGTTCTGTTTATTCAAAAAATACGATATGCCAGCTATGAGTTTGTGGATAAAAAACTACCTGATTTTGTTTCTGTCCCACTGTTATTTCTGGGACGAAAGGTTTCAAGTATTATCAAGCCTGTACTGAGGAAATTACTGCTCAAGGCATGAGCTATTGTGATTTGCTATGTCAATTCATTATAATAGACCGCTTCCCGATAAAGTTAGATTATTTGATTTTCATGGATGAAAATCCAAATCATAATTCTTATTCGCAAAAAATTCGTTGCGGCCTGACGATATCCTGCAAGCCCCAAATCCGTCATCAGAGGATTACAACAAGTGAAAGTGTGAAAGACTAAAGCGCAATGAATGAAGAGACCAAACAGCCTCAACAGAGCATAGACAACAAAAATGCCGAATTCTGGGATACCCTGTGCGGTTCCCAGTTGGCAAAGCAATTGGGGATTATCGACGATTCGCCGGAAAGCCTGTTGAAGTTCGATGACTGGTATTTCGACTTCTATCCATACCTCTTCACTCATATTCCATTTACACAAATGGAGGGAAAGAAGGTTCTCGAAGTTGGTCTTGGGTACGGCACTGTCGCTCAGAAAATTGCGGAGAGCGGTGCCGATTACAAGGGGCTTGATATTGCCGCTGGACCCGTTGATATGGTAAATCTGCGTCTTGAGCAAGGGCGTTTAAATGGAGAAGCTGTACAGGGCAGTGTTTTGCAATCGCCTTTTGAGGATGAATTTTTTGACTGGGTCGTGGCCATCGGCTGCCTGCATCATACAGGAGATCTGGCAGCAGCGATAAACGAAGTCCACCGGTTGCTCAAAACAGGTGGAAAGGCGATGATCATGGTTTACAACGCCTGTTCCTATCGTCAGTTTCAGACATCTCCGATCCGAACACTGCGGCGGTTGCTCGCCAAACCGGGCGGCCTAGACAAAATTGGCAATACAGCCGGCAATAAAAAAGCCCGTGCTGCCTATGACACGACCTCGACGGGAGAGGCGGCACCACAAACAGAATTCGTTACCTCACAGGAACTGGCTGTGATGTGTGACGACTTCTCTGATTGCTCGATTGTGAGGGAAAATATCGGTGAAGATGGTGTGTTTAGACCTCTGCCGCGCCATCAGGCTTTAAGATTTGGTAAAATGCTGGGGCTTGATCTTTATTGTCGACTTAAAAAGTAATACCAAAGGTCTTTGATAATCGCCACTGGATGGCGATGAATAAGAAAAATGAGTGTTATGCAGATTGGCAGATGATATAAGATCAATATGGATAGCGGCATACAATAACCGTGCATTTTCCCTAATTTCAACCAACAAGAAACAAGAGTAGAAAAATGAAAATATTTATCAGCGGTGGCTGTGGGCAGGTCGGCAGTCATGTGGCCGAAATGCATTTAGCGCGTGGCGACGAGGTGCTGGCAATTGACAATTATGAAACCGGGCGGCGACTGCATCTGCCTGAAAGTCACGACAGGCTGACTTTTGTCGAGGGTTCTATCGTGGACAAACCGCTGGTTGACCGGCTTATCGGTGATTTCAAGCCCGATGTATTGGTGCATACTGCCGTTTCCTACAAAGACCCGGAAGACTGGTATAATGATTGTCTGGTCAATGCAGCTGGTGGTGCAGCCCTCATTCGTGCTGCCATGGACAACAAGGTCGGCCGTTTCATCTATTTCCAGACCGCTCTTTGTTATGGCATCAAGCCGCAGGAACAGCCGATTTCGCTAAAGCATCCGATCCTGCCGGGCGATTCAAGCTATTCCATCTCAAAAACACCTACCGAGCAATATCTGGCGCTGTCGGGGCTGGACTGGGTGTCGTTCCGGCTCGCCAATGTGGTTGGCCCGCGCAATGTCTCAGGACCACTGCCGATTTTTTACGAACGCCTGAAGGCGGGCAAGAAATGCTTTGTTACCGAATCCCGGCGTGATTTTGTGCTCGCCCAGGATCTGGCCAAAACCGTTCTCAAGGCCGCTGATGGTGCAGGATCGGGTGCCTATCATTTTTCGTCCGGTACCGACATTGCTATCATTGAGCTTTATGACGCCGTGGTAAAGGCGTTGAAGTTGAACGAATACCCGGCACCCGACGTCAAACCGCTGGGTGAGGATGATGTGCCTTCAATTTTGCTTGATCCGTCCCGCACCTATCAGGACTTTGGTGAGCCCGAATTCACGCCGCTGGAAGAAACTGTGCGCCTCGCGGTCGAATATTTTGACAAATATGGTGTGCATGGCGGCTATACCCACCTCAAGCATGAGGAAGATGAGGGCGGGAATAAATAATGACCGCCAGCATGCGTATACTTATAACCGGCGGGGCGGGATGTCTGGGCTCAAATCTGATCGAGCGCTACCTGCCCCGGGGCCATGAAATTCTGGTGATCGACAATTTCGCCACCAGCAACCGCGAGGTGGTGCCGGAAGATATAAAGGGTCTCACGGTTGTGGAGGGTTCAATCGTTGACAAGGCGTTGGTGGATCAGTGCTTTAGCGACTTCGCCCCGACACATGTGATCCATTCGGCTGCCGCCTATAAGGATCTGAATAATTGGGCCGAGGATGCCGCCACCAACGTCACCGGCTCCATCCATGTGGCGCGGGCATCAGAAACTGCCGGGGTCAAACGGATTGTCAATTTCCAGACAGCGCTGTGCTATGGCCGCCCGGACACAGTACCCATTCCAGTCGAGGCACCAACCCGGCCCTTTACCAGCTATGGTATTTCAAAGACTGCAGGCGAGCAGTTTATGATGATGGGGTCTGTGCCAACCGTTTCACTGCGTCTGGCCAATATTACCGGACCACGCCTGGCTATCGGGCCCATTCCGACTTTCTATACCCGGCTGAAGGAAGATAAAAGCTGCTTTTGCAGCGATACCCAGCGCGATTTTCTCGATATGGAGGATTTTTTCTCGGTTATGGATATCGTGCTCGGCGATGATGCTCCCACAGGGATTTTCAATATCTCCACTGGCGAGGCAAGAAGCATCAAGAACGTATTCGATGCGGTAGCCGACTATCTCGGCGTTGATCCGGGCGATGTGCCAATCGTTCCTCCCGGTGATGATGACGTTCCCGCCGTGGTGCTTGATCCTGGCGAAACCGAGCGGGTGTTAGGGTGGAAGGCAGAAATCGGTTTTCAGGATACCATCAACCGCATGCTTTCCTGGTATGACCGCCACGGCGTTTCTGCCATATATTCTCATCTGGCCACCCTGGGCAGGCAGTGATGGCTGACCGCGATCCCGATATCGGCGAGGTTCGCGATTACTGGGATGCAAACCCGGTGGCGGCGGAAAACATTGCGCTGCCACCCGGATCTCCCAAATTTTTCGCTGCCTTTGATGCTGTTCGCGAGGCTGAAGACTGCGAGCCTTATGCCTACTCCGACATGATACACGGCTATTCCTCATCACAGGGCACAAGCGTGCTTGATGTCGGGTGCGGCAACGGCTATGTGCTGTCGCGCTATGCTCGTCAGAGCGCCAGTGTTACCGGCGTCGACCTCACCGCAAAAGCGATAGAGTTAAGCCGCCGCCGCTTTGAACTTGAAGATCTGAGCGCAGACTTTCAGCAGATCGATGGTGTTCATCTGCCTTTTGACGATAATCAATTCGACATTGTCTGTTCCATGGGCGTGCTGCATCACATCCCCGACCCCGGACCTACGATCGACGAAATCCATCGCGTGCTCAAGCCCGGTGGCAAAGTCATCCTCATGCTCTATTATCGCTACAGCTACAATTATTTGGTGGTGTTGCGTTTGAAGCGGCTGTTTGACCGGCGCTACCGCGGCATGTCGCAACAAGAAGCACTCAACCGCACAGACGGTGCCGACTGTCCGTTGGCAATGGTTTACTCAAAGACAGAAGCCCGCGAGTTGCTGCACCCTTTCAGCAAGCATGAATTCCGGGTCAATTACCTGTCCTGGCGACAATTATTCCTGCTGCCGCATAAAGCCGCAGCGGTTGTCGGCAAAGTTCTCGGCAGCCCCAGTGATAGCTGGCTGGCACGGCGGCTGGGCTGGAACCTTTATATCACTGCCACAAAACCGGAGCTCAACCAATGAACCACAATTTCTCGAAAGCCAGAATTCTGATTGTCGGCGGTGCCGGCTTCGTCGGCTCCAATCTGGCCCATATGCTGGTGGAACAAGGGCCGGAAAAACTTGTCATTGTTGATAATCTGTTGTCGTCCGATGTTGTTAACCTGCCGGACCATGAGGCGGTCGAGTTCATCTTCGGCTCAATCACCAGTGAGCAGGTGTTGCGTCAGTTGCCCGATGATCTGGATTATGTCTGGCATCTGTCGTGCTATCACGGCAACCAGTCATCTATCCACGATCCGCTGGCAGACCATGAAAACAACACGCTGACCACGCTCAAGCTGTTCGACCACCTCAAGGACTGCAAAAACCTGAAAAAGGTCGTCTATGCAGCGGCGGGCTGCGCCGTGGCTGAAAAGACCTATGATGAAGCCGAGGCGACGCATGAAGATGCGCCGATATCGCTCTTTCATGACAGCCCCTATTCGATTTCCAAAATCATCGGCGAGCTTTATGGCAATTATTATTTTCAACAGTTCGGCTTTCCCTTCGTCAAAGCGCGCTTTCAGAACGTTTATGGCCCGCGTGAGATTCTTGGTGCCGGTCGCTGGCGTGGCACTGCGCACACCGTGTGGCGCAATGTAACGCCGACTTTCATTTTCAAGTCTCTCATGGGCGAGGCACTGCCGCTTGATAATGCCGGTAACGCCAGCCGCGATTTCATCTTTGTCGAAGACATGGCACGCGGTTTGATGGCCGCAGCCCTCCATGGTGAGCCCGGTGGCGTCTATAATCTGGCATCGGGTCGAGAAACCACCATCCGCGAATTGGCCGAGACCATCAATGCCATCACCGGCAACAAAACGCCCGTCGATCTAAAACCTGCCCGCGACTGGGATCGCTCAGGCCGGCGGTTCGGCGATCCGGCCAAATCGCGCGAGACGCTTGGATTTACGGCTGGTGTGGAAATAAGCCATGGTCTGGAGCGCACCATCGCCTGGACCAGAGACAACCTGCCGGACATACGCCGCTGCATGTCCCAGCATCGCCTGTTCCTGCCCGATGTGCAAAAGTATCTGGATTGATAATCCCCCCATTTTTAACGGGGTCTACTTGTAGAACTACGCAGCTTGTTTCAGTTTCATAGCAATAGAACGCCGTTGGCGGATCCGTTCCAGCCCAGGGATGCTGGTCTCGGACAGCCTGCCACGTTGCCAGCCATCCAGATGGGAATGCCAGAATGCCTCCAATTCCTCTTGCTTCGCTGCCTTCATCCTTGGCATAATTTTGATCTCCTCTCGCCAATTCAATCGTGGAGAGAAGATCGCATCTCAATAGCTGAAAACAAAACGTGTCATAAATGGACGCTTACTGTTGTTTCGTAAGCGTACGGATGTTGCACATCGTCAATCATTGACAGGGTTTTAGGCTTTCCAGTTCCAAGGGAGCAGTTCATCTAGCCGATTTGCGGGATGGTCATCGACCATGCGTTGAAGCACATCGGCGAGATAGGTGTATGGCTCTACTTTGTTGAGCTTGGCAGTCTCGACCAGCGAACAGACGCCAGGCCTACGATCAATGATCTCTGCAATGTCGGTATCGAGTTCCTCCAGCGCGAGCACCAATTGGTCAGGGTCAAGACGCTCGGCCCGGCGTCCATATTGGGCACGCTGCAGCTGTTTGATGATCTGTCGCAGTCGGGTAATCTCGCCATCGCGATGCTCGACCAGGCCTGTTATGTCACGCACCAACCGATGCAAAAGAGCCGTATCCTGAGGTGAATTATCGAGGTCGAGATGCATGATTGAGTATACATCAACCAGGGTGGAAAACCAAGTATTTTCAGTATATTGCGCGCCTTTACCCAACCCGTTCAGGTCGCCACACCCGCTCCGGCGTGCGCCAGTCTATCCCCTCGATCAGCATCGACAATTGAGCAGAACTTAGCACTACCGCGCCACCGCGATCATCGGCTTGCGGCCATATGAACCCTCCCTGGTCAAGACGCTTTGTGAACAGGCACAGACCATTGCCATCCCAAAACACAATCTTGATCAGGTTCGCTTTACGACCGCGAAAAGCAAACAGGTGACCCGAGAATGGATCCTCGCGCAGAACTGCTTCAACTAACATTGCCAGACCGTCCATTCCCTTGCGCATGTCGGTGACGCCTGCAGCAATATGCACTTTAACCCCGGAAGGAAGCATCATCATGACGCCGGTCCTTCCAAACACGCGATCATCGCGCGTACAGTTTCAGCTTCCACGTTGCAGCCAAAGCGTACGCGCCGCCCGCCAACCAGCTCTACCTCAATCTCCTGAGGCGATCTTTCGACGATGATTGGCCCGGCGACCTGCGCGCATGCTGGTGCAGAGTGCGCGCCCGTCTGATCAGGACCGTCACTTACGCGCACGGGCAGGAATACCGGCCTGGATGGTGGTGGGGCGAAATCCCGCTTCCACCGGAACAGCAATCGAGGGTCAATCCCGTAGCGATGGGCAATACCCGATACCGAAGCACCGGGAGCCATAGCCTCCGCGACGATCCGCTTCTTGTCCGCCACCGAGAAGTTCCGGCGCCCGTCCGGCATCGATTTTACCGATGGAACATAACCCGTAGAAGTCGAGACAATTTCCTTATTAGACATATGGCTGGCCATATGTCTAAGCCTCCCACCGCGTCGGTAGAGCAGCTTGCCCTGAACAGCCGCACTCAGTCTTGAACTTCGCCCGCCAGTTACCAAATCGCTTCAGTGGCAGGCCGTGCACTTCGCAATATTCCCGCTGATTCAAGGCACTGTGTTCCCACTCATCATGATGGGAATGCCAGAAACTCTCTAATTCCGACCGCTTCTCACAACTCAATCTGGCCATGACACTGTTCTCCTGTCTGGTTTACACCACGCACTAGAGATCGCGTAAATCATATACAGAAACAACCGTGCATTCCCTGTACGCTTACGTTTTTTCCCTGTTACGCGAATAGATTTCCCTGTTACCTGATTTAAATTCCCTGTTGATTTTCTTAGGGAATTCAACTGTAAATCACTGTAATTGCTTCGTTAATTTGGGTGAATTCTCCAGAATTGGATAAAAATTGAATATTTTCCCTGTATTTTCCCATATAACAGGGAATTTAACGCAGAGACAGGCTCGCTCATGACTGCGTCCACCGCCATGGCTGAGGACGCCAGCGTCAGCAGTTCTTATTTTACGCGGGTTCTGCGCGCAGGTTGGCGAAGGACTGGGAGAAATCAATCCTGTCAGCAGAAAACTGGCTACTCATCGCGCACATCAAGATGGTGCCAAGGCGATTGGCAAGGGGTTGATTTTATAGGAATAGTTTCGAGTCAGACACGAAGACGAATATAGTGCTTGCATAAATTTCCTGGCACTAAATAGATTGAGTAAATAAGACAACATCAGCATCCCCTGGCACCATCTGTTTTATCTTGCCCTCCTAATCGGATATCTAACCCACTGATAAAACTGCACATGTCCATTCGCCATCATATCCCGACGAATGGCCTTAATTGTTTTTTCTGACGCTGTGCGCCGTATCCCGTGTTTTCGTCTCATCTTCACTCCTTGGCGGTTACGCTGAGCCAAAACGACCCTTATGCAATACCGTCAATCTGCCCCAAAGGCGCTGGCGTCAGACAATTTTTGTTTTATCTGTCCAGTCCAGCACAACTTTTCCGCTCGACCCGGATTTCATCGTGGCAAAACCAGTGGCGAAATCGTCGGCGCTGAAGCGATGGGTTATGATCCCGCTGACATCGAGGCCATTCTGCAACATGGCAATCATTTTGTACCAGGTCTCAAAAATCTCGCGACCATAGACGCCCTTGATGGTAAGCGCCTTGAAAATAATACGCGACCAGTCCACGCTCGATTTTCCTGGCGGTATACCCAGCATGGCAATCCGGCCGCCCATAATCATCGCATCAATCATCTGATCAAGCGCAATTCGGGTGCCACTCATTTCCAGCCCGACATCAAAACCTTCGGTGATTTTGAGGCTGGCGGTGACATCTTTCAAATCGGTTTTTGCCACATTCACCGCGCTCACATCGGCAACCTGCAAAGCAAGATCAAGGCGATATTGATTAATGTCGGTGATCACCACATGGCGGGCGCCGACATGTTTGGCAACCGCTGCTGCCATAATGCCAATGGGTCCGGCCCCGGTGATCAACACATCCTCACCAACCAGATCAAATGACAGGGCGGTGTGAACTGCATTGCCAAGGGGGTCGAGAATGGCGCCGATATCGTCGCTGATATCATCAGGCAGCGGCACAACATTAAAGGCGGGCAGGCGTAAATATTCTGCAAATGCACCTTGTTCGTTCACGCCGATGCCACGTGTTTCAGGGTCAAGATGAAAGTTCCCCGAACGACTGGCCCGGCTGTGCTTGCCGACCAGATGCCCCTCGCCGGAAACCCGCTGGCCAATTACAAGGTCGGTTACCTGTTTACCCATCTCGACAATCTCACCGGCAAATTCATGGCCGGTGATCAACGGAACGGGCACGGTTTTTTGAGACCAGTCATCCCAGTTCCAGATGTGAATATCAGTGCCGCAAATTCCTGTCTTGTTAATGCGGATCAACACGTCGTCGTCGCCAATTTCAGGAACCGGTTCCTGCTGCATCCACAACCCCTGAGTTGGTTTGGCTTTGACCAGTGCCTTCATACTGCCGGATTTCATTGGATCACTCCCGTTGCTTTGCCGGCTTTTTCGAATGCATTCAGCGCGAATTCCAGATCATCCGTGTTTAGTGCCGCATTCATCTGGGTGCGGATGCGCGCTGAGCCTTTGGGCACTACAGGAAAGAAAAACCCGGCGACAAACACACCTTCGTCAAACAACCCGGCTGCAAATTCCTGTGCAAGCGCAGCCTCGCCCAGCATTACCGGAACAATGGGATGTTCACCGGGGATTAGATCAAATCCGAGTTTTTCCAGACCTGATCGCCAGAAAACCGTATTCTCAAACAGTTTTAAACGCAGATCATCACTCTCCTCGACCAAATCAATCGCCTCAAGACCAGCCGCCACTATTGCAGGTGGAAGCGAGTTTGAAAACAGATACGGTCGCGCGCGCTGCCGCAGTAAATCAATCACCTGTTGTGGACCGGCGATATAACCACCTATCGCCCCGCCCAACGCCTTGCCCAGAGTACCCGTTAGAATATCCACACCCTCTGCCACATCAAAGTGAGCTGGAGTACCACGGCCCTGTGGTCCCATAATCCCCGTGGCATGGCAGTCATCAACCATCACAATCGCCGCGTACCGGCGTGCCAGTTTGGTGATTTCAGGCAGTTTTGCCAGATGCCCATCCATAGAGAACACACCGTCGGTTGCAATCATGACGAATCGCGCTCCCGCACTCTTTGCCTCGATCAGCCTTGCTTCAAGTTCAGCCATGTCCGAATTTGCATAGCGATAACGCTTTGCCTTGCATAACCGTATCCCGTCGATAATCGAGGCATGGTTGAGTGCATCCGAGATAATAGCGTCCTGCTCGCCTAACAGTGGCTCAAACAACCCGCCATTGGCATCAAAACAGGCGGCAAACAGGATTGCATCATCTTTATCCAGAAATGTTGCCAGCCGTTGTTCCAGTTTCCGGTGCTGGTGCTGGGTGCCGCAAATAAAGCGCACACTCGCCATGCCAAAGCCCCAGGTATCAAGCCCGTCTCTGGCAACTGCGATCAAGCGCGGGTGGTTGGCCAGGCCAAGGTAGTTGTTGGCGCACAGGTTTACTACACGCTTGTGCTGTTTACCCTCGTGCTGCACATCAATACGGCCAGCCTGCTGTGAGACAATCTGGCGTTCAATTTTATACAGGCCTGCCGATTTGATTTCCGACAGGCTATCGCTGATATGATCCAGAAATGCGCTTTCCACAACAAGCCTCCTCTATTGGTATCAATGAATTACTTGCGCCATCCCGCTACTCGCCAATCCAAATCGGATTTGACCACGCCCGTTTGCCTGCGCGATCGATAATTGTGACGCGGATCCATGGCGAGTCAGCGAGAACTTCCAGTGAAAGCCGTCCTGTTGTCATTGTTTCGCCGCGCAGGTACGTCATCGGCGAACCATGACCCTGAACGAGAATACTGACTACCGCTGTGCAATCCACCTCGATGCTTGTTCCGGTGATGCGGATATCGCGAATTTCCGGGCCGGTGCTGGAATAGTACGTGCCGGATTTCAGCGCCGCCAGCAAGGCCTCCAGCGTATTTTCCTGAGCCTTGACCATCACCCAGCCGCCGAAAAAATCGGGGGACTTGAAATGGGCGTCATCGGTAGCGATCAGGTTCAGCCGCCGGCCCTCATTCAACAGGTGTTCAAGGGTCAGGAAACCCTCACCGCGATCATTGTTAACAACACACCCGTGATTGTAGATTTCCACCGCATGGGCAGCGGTAATGCTGCGGGCGTCAGCCTCGGTCAAACCCGACCAGTGCGGGTGGACAATGGCTACAAATGCGCCCGCATCACGCGCCCGCCGGGCGATATCTGGTGCGGATTCCGACCCCATTATCGGTCGAAAATTCGGTGCATCCGGCGGGGTGAAATCAGCCGGAAGCCCGACTGCCAAAAGATGCCATAAATGACCGTTTTCCATTGTTCCTGTGTGCAGTTCTGCACCCGGAAGGGTGGTGAAGCCCTGCCTGCGACAGCCGGTCGTATCAGTTACCGGATAATCAAACAGCCCGACAAAATGATCTGTCAGGACGATAAAATCATAGCCTTCAGCCCGATAACGGCGACAGACCTCTTCTGGGTCCAGGGCACCATCTGAGCGGGCGGAGTGGGTATGCAGGTTGCCGCGATAGAATTTACCAGCGGCGGTGAAAAAACTGGTAGGCACGATGCTAGATTCCGTTTGGTTTATTAATGATCAGGTTGGTCAGGGGGTGTCGCCGTGGGGGGTTTATTTTCCATAACATTTGTCCCGGGCTAATCAATCGGTGCGAAAAAGGCCTCATCCCTGTTGGTCACTTCAGCCCACAACCGGTCGCCGTAGGAGAAATGCCACCATTCATCGGGGTAATTTACCATGCCCACACCATGCATCGCCGCGACGAGCATATCGCGGTTTTTGCGTATTTCAGGCGAGACAGGCCAATGGGTTGGTGCGACCCCGGACAACCCCTTCATCAGACCGCCGAATTCCAGTTCGGTGCGATCCGCGCGGGCCAGTTTTACATCAACTGCCGCCCCGGCCTGATGGCCGCTGCCAAAACCATCGGGTGGGGACACCCAGCGTGAGGATTCGCTATAGACCCGGGCCTCGCTCCAGTCAGGGTTGTTTTTGCTAATGTTGGCAATAACCGGGTTCCATAATTCCCACTGGCGTGCCCGGGAACGGAAGGTCTCGAATACCATCAGGCACAGCCCGTCGGGCAGCCTTTGGGCACAGGCAATAACTTTATCACGGATAACCCGTCTGATGCGCCAGTCATCGGTTTCCAGCGGGTTAAGGAACAAGCGATCCGTCTCGGCAATCGTTACAATGTCAACGGGGGTTTCGCATTCGGTAACTTTAATCATCTGTCGGATCCACTGGTTGGCAAATCTTGAGTGAAACGGTTTACAGTATCTGGCTGAGAAACAGCTTGGTGCGCTCATGTTGAGGATTATTGAAAAACTCATTGGGTTCGTTTTCCTCAACGATGTCGCCTTCATCCATAAAAATTACACGATCAGCAATGGTCTTGGCAAAACCCATCTCGTGGGTCACCACGATCATTGTCATGCCCGTGTCAGCCAGTTCAACCATCACATCAAGAACCTCCTTGATCATTTCAGGATCGAGTGCAGATGTTGGCTCGTCAAACAGCATGATCTTGGGGTTCATGCATAAAGAGCGGGCGATAGCCACGCGCTGCTGCTGCCCGCCCGAAAGCTGCCCGGGAAATTTATCGACCTGTTCCGGGATCTTGACCCGCTCAAGATATTTCACGGCATTGGCCTGAGCCTCGGCTTTGGGCATCTTGCGAACCCAGATCGGACCCAAGGTGAGGTTTTCGAGCACGGAAAGATGGGGAAACAGGTTGAAGCTTTGAAACACCATGCCGACTTCGGTGCGAATATGATCAATGTTCTTGAGGTTTTTATCCAGCGTTATGCCATCGACAACAATGGTGCCTTCCTGGTGCTCCTCAAGATGGTTGATACAGCGGATGAGTGTAGATTTCCCCGAACCCGATGGACCACAAACAACAATCCGCTCGCCCTTGTTCACAACAAGATCAATATCTTTAAGCACATGGAAATCCCCATACCATTTGTTGACCTGATTGAGGTCGATCATGACTTCACTGGATGCGGCGGAGGCCAATTGCCCGGCGGATTTTTTAATTCTCTGTGGTGTTTTTTCTGTCATGTTTTCTCCCCCGGCTTTGCCGGATTAATTCTTGTGCTCAGTTGACAGTTTTGCTTCAAGATGCCGGCTGTATTTCGACATCGCAAAACAGAGGACGAAGAATAACATTGCCCCGAACACCAGTGTTTCCTGGTGAAGCCCCAGCCAGGGGCCATCACGGCTGATTGTCCGCAGGATGTTCAAAAGATCGAACAAACCAATGATTGAAACCAGCGTTGTATCTTTCAACAATCCGATAAAACTGCCGACAATGTTCGGAATCATATGTTTAAGGGCCTGCGGCATAATGATCAGGCCCATAGTGCCCCAATACCCCAGGCCAATGGTATGTGCACCCTCATATTGCCCCTTTGGAATAGCCTGAAGGCCAGCGCGAACGGTTTCCGCCATATAGCAGGCATTGAACAGACAAACCGCAATGATAACCTGAACCAGCTTGTTGAGAACAAAGCCTTCGGGCACGAACAACGGGAACATGGTTGTCGCCATAAACAGCACGGTTATCAGTGGAACCGAGCGGAATATTTCGATAAACGCGGTGGACAGCACCCGCACCACGGGCAGTTTCGAACGCCGCCCAAGGGCCAGAAAAATTCCCCCTGGCAACGCCGAAGCGATGCCAATACCGGCAATCACGAAAGTAAGAAACAACCCGCCCCACCGGGTCCAGGAAATACTTTCCACTTCCCAACTCATCTGCCACAGGAACACCGCGACAAAAGCCGCACCAAATATGGCAAGAATTACGTTACGCTGTTGAATATCCGGGGCATCAGTTTTACCGATCCGTCGTAAAATCAATGCAATCAAATTGCTGTTGCTGAAATATCCAATAATCGCATTTGCAGTATTTGCGACAAGGCAGACAATAGCAGCTGATATCATGACCTGCATGAATATGCCCTTGTCACCACCGGCAAAAAGATAGCCGGCGAGGAATGGATATAAAGCTACAGTGGAAAACCCTATGAGAATTTTACCCTGGACCCGTGGAAGCCAAAGCGGAACCATCCAGATTACCAGAATTATGCTGCCAAGGTTGATCCGCCATATCTCGTCACGAGGATAGAGGCCATAGAAAATACTATCCATCCAGGCAAAAATCCCTGCCCAGCAGGCACCACCAATGCTGATTTTGAAACACTCTCGACGGCTTTCAGCTATCCACACACCATCGGCAATTCCCCATACCCACAAAGACTTGACGGTAAAAAAGATGGCGATCAGCACAAGAACGGTCAGTACGCTGCTGAACAGCGTGTCAAACAGGTTGACTTTCAACCAGCCAAGCAGCGAACTTTCATTGAGCGGTGGCGTTCTGGCCTGCGTTTCTCTGGTTTTAACATAAGCCATAATCAGCGCTCCACCAGTTGGACACGTTTATTGTAGATGTTGAGCAGACCCGAAATCGTCAGGCTGATGATCATGTAAAACGCCATGGTCATACCAACGATTTCAACCGCATGCCCTGCGGTATTCAATGATGTCTGCATAAAGACGGCAACCAGATCTGCGTAGCCAATTGCTGTGGCCAGAGACGAGTTTTTGACGACATTCATCCACAGGCTGATCATCGGTGGTACGATGGCCGGCATGGCCTGGGGAATGACAACCAGCGACAATACTTTGTTGGGCCGCAGGCCAATTGCAAATGCGGCCTCAGACTGCCCCTTGTTGACCGAAAGGACGCCCGCCCGTATAGCCTCCGCGAGATAAGCAGAATGATAGAAAATCAGTGCTGCCAGCAACGCAATAAATGAACGAGGCAGCGATGCTCCGCCAGTATAATTGAAACCCTCAATTTTGGGGATATCCCAGGTTAGGGGAGATCCTGTCAGCAAAAATACCAAACCAGGGAAAATTATGACAATCGCTGCAGTAATAAGGAAAGTCGGAGTTTTCTGACCGGTTGTATCCTGCCGTTTCTGCGCCCGTCGCCTGAAAACATAGGCAACGACAATCGCCGCCAGAAGTGCTGCAAATGTTATCCAGAGCAAATCGCCCGCTACCGGCCAGGGAACATATAACCCGCGTATATTCAGCAAAACCAACTCTGCACCAAACGAAAGATCGAGGCTTTGCTTGATCCGCGGCAGTACCGCATAAATTACCGAATACCAGAAAATGATTTGTAACAGCAGGGGAACGTTGCGCGCAATTTCCACCCAGGCCAATGCAACATTTGAAATCAGCCAGTTGTTGGAAAGTCTCATCATGCCAAGGAAAAAGCCCAGCAAAGTCATTCCGATGATTGCCAGAAACGACACATAGAGCGTGTTGAGAATTCCAATCAAAAAGATGCGGCTATAGGTGTCCTCGCCAGCAGTAAAAGAAACAAGCTTGAAATCCGGATCAAAAGGAGCCGCAACGTCAAGGAAGTCCATTCCAAAACTTAATCCGCGCTTTTCAAGATTGTCTGCCGTGTTGGAAATCAAAAACCACGCAACCCAGCCGACAGCCAGGGCCGTCAGAATCTGAAAGAATACAGAGCGAACACGCTCATCATGAAAAAAATCGAATTCTTCTTTGGGCTTAGTGCGTAGAGGCGCTCTTCCACTGTCACCAATTGCCATAGTAACTTCCCTGAAAAGAATGTGTTACAAGCGTATACTGGCGCCAGACCAGGTTGAGAATTGATCTGGCGCCAGTTGTTGGTTACACCAGCGAATTAAATTAAGTCGCTGGTGTAGCTTTTAGCGCATTGGTGGGGAATACATCAGGCCGCCGTTGGTCCAAAGAGCGTTGGCTGATCCTTCGCGAGGAATGCCGATGCCAAGTTTACCACTGCCCATGTATTTTTCGTAGTTCTCGCCGTAGTTTCCGACCTGCTTGATGATGTTGTAGGCCCAGTCTTTAGTAAGCCCCAAACCTTTATGCAGGTTGCCCTCAACGCCCAATATACGGCGTATTGACGGGTTTTTGGAATTGGCCCGCAAATCGTCAACATTGGCGCTTGTTATGCCGAGTTCTTCTGCATTTACCATTGTGAACTGAGCCCACCTGACAATGTCACCCCATTGGTTATCACCATGGCGCACTGCTGGTGCCAAAGGCTCCTTTGACAGTGTATCAGGCAATATCAGATGGTCGCCTGGAACAGGAAACGCCAATATGTTGCCAGCCATGGATGACTTGTCACCGGTCACCGCATCACAGCCACCCTGCAGGTAGGTTTCATCGCGCACATTGAAATCTTCAAATGTCACAGCACTGATATTAAGATTATTGGTACGGCTGAAATCAGTAAGATTTGATTCTGTGGTTGTGCCGGTAAGCACACATACCTTTGCGCCCTTCAAATCAAGACCCGTTTTGATGCCACTGTTTTTAGGTACCGTAAATCCCTGCCCATCATAAAATGTAGGGGTCAGGAAATCGATGCCAAGCTGAGTATCTCGCGACATGGTCCACGTGGCCGTGCGGGACAACAGATCAGAATCACCATTGGCAAGTGACGTAAATCGAGCCTGGCTGCTGACCGACTGTATTTCCAGTTTGGTAGTATCGCCAAAAATGGCAGCGGCAACAGCGTGGCAGACCGCAACATCCATACCTTGCCATTCCCCCTTTGAGTTAAGGAAATAATAGCCCGGCGAAGCAGGTCCAACCTGACAACGCACATGGCCGCGTTCTTTAACAATTTCCAGTGTACTCTTCTGCGCCGAGGCGGTAGTAGCCCCGGTGAACGCCATTGCGGCCACGGCGACAACGGTTGTAAGTAGTGCATTGAATTTCATTTGATAACTCTCCCTTTGATGATTTTTCTGGTTTTAATCGGGGAACTGAAAAGAATGAAGAATATCGCGATTAAAATTCAGTTGCGTCCCGTTCCCTCTATCCATTCTCCCTTTAACCAAACATACACTACGGTATGAGAATGAAACCAGTCCAATGCCATTAGCAGTCCAAGTCATGCAATAATTGCATGACTTGGACTGCTAATCCAGAATGGTTATCGCCTCAAAAGCGTTGGAGCGAAACAATTGGTTTGCTAATCTGCCTTTATCTTACGGGCTGCAGACGGGCGCATCTGCTGTTGCTGTAAGACTTTCCAGAATTTATCCACCCGGGCTTCGTTGTATTTTAAACAGCGAAAAATCTCGATATCGACGTGAATATCATCCGCTGGTTCCGCCGCCCGAACAAGTCGTCCGCTTGCCAGGTCATCAGCAACAAGTGTGTGAGGCATCCAGGCCAGACCAAACCCTTCGACCGCCATTGCCTGTAGCGTCGTGCCAATTGATGATTCATAAACAGATTTGAATGTCAGGTCGCTGTATCTGTCTTCCATATGATTTTTAATGGGCCACGGAGAATTATCGAAAAGGGTGTGAAGACAGGGGATCGGCCCCTGCGGCTTGTCTGGCAGCCACCAGCGCGGGGTGCCATCTTCATTTGGACTGGCCACGGGAACAAGCGATTCTTCGCCAAGCTTCAGTGACGTAAAAATTTCAGCATCACCTTGCAACCCGGTCTTAGGGTCGAGATAGCTTATAAAAAAATCAACAGAATTTTCTTCCAGTGCCGAAAAATAGCCCAAAATTGTGCCATATTCGGTTTTGACAATATACTGGTTGGCATCAATAAACGGCTGAAGGCTTTTTAGCCAGCCAGGCATAAAAATCTGGGAAAGTGTACCGAGTGTTGAAAACCGCATTTTCTCTTTGTCATCCAGAACCTGGGTTTGAATGTCTTCTTTTCCAACTTTGGCAAGATCAACAATCTCCTGCGCCACTGGCAAAAACAGCTTGCCCGCCTCTGTCAGTTGCGAAGGCTGGCTGCTCCTGTCGACCAGCCGGGCTCCAATCCAGGCTTCAAGTGCTTGAATGCGGCGGCTGAAAGCAGGTTGCGAGACACTGCGTTGCTGCGCCGCTATGCGAAAGTTGCCTGCTGCACTCAGCACCAGGAAGTCCTCAAGCCATTTTAGTTCCATCACCATTTCCAGTTTTGAAAAAATCAGGCAAGAATTGAAAATGCCTGAACCTTATTGTCATTGTGGAAGAATTGGCGCCTGTCTGACATCTGTAAACCAAGCAAATTCGTGCGGCAAAGACTTCTCGACAATCGAATATAGACCGAGAATACCCGGCTACCAGTATAACAGCAAATAATGCCCGGTTGGGGTAAAAAAGTGAATTGGGAACCCGTCGAACTATCCAGGTTGTGCCTCGGTCGCTGGTTTTGGTAGCAGAAAGAACAACCGCGCGGAAAACCCTCACCTGGCAGGCCGCGACTGTTGCTGAATGAGCCAGACAACAAATCAAGTTTTCTCGGTGGCGATTCAACAACGTGACAACGCCGTCTCAACGACCATGACTTGGAGGTATTGGATAATCCGGCACTGTAATTATCGCATTTTTCCCAGGCATAGAGATTTGATGGTTCATTTTCAGGATAACTTGAACCTGTTTGGACGCTTGCCTTTGAGTATGGCTGTGCAGCGGCGAATATTGATCATCGCCCGCCTGAGGTCTTTGCCCATTTACACCGGCTTTTGCAGATACGCATGGGCAAAAAAGGCAGCCGTGAGTTCATTCAGGTTCTGCGGTTAATGGGGAGTTTTGAACCTGATGTGATGCATGGGGCCGCTGTGCGAAGTCGTGTCTGTCTGGATTATTATTCAAGCGGGTTTTCGCTCGATTTTTTTGTTCCAGTCATCCTATAATTCAGCTCACTATCCCAATGGGCGCAAACTGTTTCTCCGACATGTCTGGTCTCGGCAAAATATTTTTCATCGTCCAGGTAGATCACGAACTCTCCCTGAGGTGCATAGATAATTGACATTTTCACAAATGTGCCCTGATATTCAATATTGGTGATTTCTCCTACCAGCGAGTTTTCATCTTTTCTGGCATCATTGGACACTGAAATTTTATCGCGACGAATTGCAATGTTCAAGGTGTCGCCTTTGCGTGCATCCGAGGCATCGGTGACACTAAAAATGTTTCCTTCCGCATCTTCCAGCTTTGCCCCTTTCTTGCTCACAGACGTTACTGTACCGGAAATGATGTTCTGCCCACCCATGAAACGGGCAATATAAGGACTGTGCGGTCGGTCGTAAATCTCTCTGGGTGAAGCCGCTTGTTCAATCACCCCGTGATCCATCACAACGACTTTGTCTGCAAGCGCAATCGCTTCGGGCTGGGTGTGGGTCACGTGCACGAAAGTAATGCCGAGTTCTTTTTGAAGGCGCTTCAATTCTACACGCATTTGCAGTCGCAGGAACTCATCCAGCGCTGATAGTGGTTCGTCCAGCAACAGAACCTGAGGCTTGGTTATCAGCGCGCGGGCCAGTGCAACGCGCTGTTGCTGACCGCCTGACAATTCAGAAGGGGGGCGATCTGCCAGATGCAGAAGCTGAACACGGTCCAGCATTTCACGCCCGCGCTCACGGCGTTCTGTGGCATTAATTTTTTTTACCTTCAAACTGAATGCCACGTTGTCAACAAGGTTCAAATGCGGAAACAGGGCATAGTTCTGAAACATCAAGGCGGTACCGCGTTCACCTGTGCGAACGGCGCTCATGTCTTTTCCACCGATCAGGACTGAGCCGGAAGTAGGCGTTTCGTGACCCGCAATCATTCTAAGAAGCGTTGTTTTTCCACACCCGCTTGGACCGATCATGCAGCAATATGATCCACCATCAATAATCAGGTCGACCTGATCAACGGCGGCAACCGAACCAAAGTTTTTGCTTACGTTCTTCAAGTGAATTTCGCTGATTGTAGACATTTGTTTCTCGTTTGATGTTCTGTTTTTCTTGTGTCCGCAGGGAAATTACCGCTTTTTCCCGGCCCGGTTTTTTTGAATGGTAAAGATCAGGAAAAAAGCAAACCCGATAGCCGTGAAACTCAGCAATGATGTGACTGTCCCAATCGCATATAGCGCTGGCGTGGTGACATTTGATGTCATGTTCGAAATTTCAATCGGCAAGGTATTCTGGGCACCCACAGTGAGCAGCGACCGGGGCATTTCATCATAAGAAAGGGTGAAGCCAAACAGCGACACCGCAATCAAACCGGGAAACAGGATCGGAATGGTGACCCACTTTAATATTTGCCATGCGTTTGCACCGGCATCGCGTCCTGCTTCTTCCCAGGAGGAATCAAAACGATTGAGCACTGCAAACATGATCAGCAATC
>CAZVAZ010000002.1:5939-7277 GCA_964625235.1 uncultured Hyphomicrobiales bacterium | reverse complement strand
GCTTCTTCCCAGGAGGAATCAAAACGATTGAGCACTGCAAACATGATCAGCAATCCAAATGGAAGCGTCCAGGTCAGCTGTGCCCCCAGACCGGAAGTGAACCAGTATAATCGCAATCCCAGCATCTGAAATAATTGCCCAATCCCCAGCCCCAGTAATATACCGGGGATGACCAGACTGATAATCGACAAATAAAACAGAGCACCTGCTCCGACAAATTTTTTCCGGAATGCCAGGCCGGCAAACAGGCAGACAACCCCCGTGATTGTCATTGATGCAATCCCGAGGATCAATGATCTTTTAAACGCCCCTCCCAAATCACCGTAGCGCGAGCTTGTGAAAAGATCGCTGAACCAATGGACAGAAAAGCCCCGCATTGGAAACGTCAGGCCACCACTTTGGCCCTGAAAGGATAGAATAAAAATGATCAGCATCGGGCCATAAAGAAAAGCTACGAATAACCCGAAAAAACCTGCCAGAAGATAAAAAGTCAACCCGCGCTTTGCCTGAGAGGAATGTGCCATTATTTGCTTTTTACTTTGCCAGTTCAGCGCGGATATCGACAACACGAAGAATCACTGAGATCATGAGAACAACCACGACAATCAGCAATACTGCCAGGGCTGAGGCCTGCGTATAGTAGAGCTGATCAATTTCATTTTTCATTGCAGAAACAACTGATGCACTTTGTCCTCCGCTCATTATTTTTACGACAAAGAAATCGCCCATTACCAGCGTAACCACAAATATCGATCCAAGTGCAATACCGGTCTTCGTCAAAGGAATAATGATATTTGTCAGAATCATTACCGGACCTGCCCCGGCATCTTTTGCGGCTTCAATTATCGAAGGACTTATTTTAGCCATCGAATTGAAAATCGGCACAATCATAAAAAGTGTAAACAGATACACATAGGTCAGCACAACAGCAAAATCTGAGTACAATAAAACATCCAATGGTGTATCAATCACCCCTGCCGATATCAGGGCAGTGTTAAAGACACCTTCTCGACCCAAAAAGGGAATCCACGATATCATACGAATAATATTGGATGTCAAAAATGGTACGGTGCACAATAAAAAGAGGCCTATCTTTACCGATAGATTCCTCACATAAAACACCAGAAAATAGGAACATGTAAAGCCAATGAGCAAGGATGCTATCAATGTTAACAAGGCAAACTTGATAGTTGAAAGAAACAGGGAAACAGTCAGATATGAAGTGAAAATTTCCCGGTAATTTTCAAATGAAAACGCCGGATAAATATTGATCCCGTCCGATGTCCAAAAACTGATAACAACTATCGTTCCAACCGGGAGTCCGACCAGCAAAATCAT
>CAZVAZ010000002.1:0-5839 GCA_964625235.1 uncultured Hyphomicrobiales bacterium | reverse complement strand
AAAGAGCCGCCATCACGCACCAGGCCTTTTTTACCTTGCAGAGCCCCAAATGGATCCTTGATATCAACCGCGGCAGGTTTGCCTTCATACCAGAAATCCCATTCATCGGCACTGAGCACTTTGCGGGCGGTCTCTGGTACAGAACTGTAATAACCGGTTTTGGCTACAAAACTACCCTGCCAGCCTTCGAGAATCCAATTGAGATATTCATAAGCTGCTTCCAGTTTCAAGCCGCTTAAATGGCTCATCAGCCCCATGCCAACTCCCCAGCCACGATAACCCTCTTTCAGTGGCTGGTAAGCGACCTCAATTCCACGAGTCCTGACAGCGGTTATCGCCGGGGACCACATGGATTGAATAACAACTTCGCCAGCAGCCATCAGGTTCACAGATTCATCAAATGAACTCCAAAATGCACGAAATTGCCCGGCCTTTTTGGCGGCGATCAAAATCTCAATAGTTTTATCGATTTCACCGCGGGTCATATTTCCCTTGTCGCCGTATTTGATGTCACCACGGGCCTCGATTGCCATCGCAGCATCCATGATACCAATTTGCGGAATATTCAGAAGTGCCGTTTTTCCGGCAAATTCCGGATTTAACAACTCGGCCCAGCTGTCAATCTTCCGGCCAATCAGATCCGGGCGAATGCCGAGTGTATCAGCATTGTAAATTGTTGGAATGACTGTCGCCAGCGCGGTTGGAGCGGATGCAAATTTTGTGGAGTCTCTGGATTCTACATACTGCACTTCATAGGGAAGGATACCTTGACGCGATGCGTCTGAGCCGTCAAAGTTTTTACCCTCGCGGAACAGCGGGATAACCTTGTCCCAGTTATTTATCTTACTGATATCAATCGCCTGGAGATTTTTGGCACGCCAGATTTTATATACGGCCCAAAATTCAAGATCTGCAATATCCACTGTTTCCGGCTGCTTCACAACCCGCGCCATCAGCGCATCGGTCCATGCAGCTTGTGTCTTAACTGTGAAGCCTAGATCCTTTGAAGCTTGCGCGGCAATGTCAGGATAAACCGAATAAGATGGGCCTACCTGATTAATTGTAATGTCTTTTAATTTATTTGCCCAGACCATTGGCGCGCCAATGACGCTGCTCCCGATCGCCGCAACTGAGGTTATGGCGGCACCTTTCAGCACCGAACGTCGGTTGAGACCATCGTGCCCGTTTTTTTTGGAAATTTTCGTCATTTCACTCTCCCTTTTATCCTGACTCCCGTGTTCCCAGCCATCGAGAGGCGCAATGCACTACCTGCCGATGCCAGTACGCTACCGGCAAACTGGGTTGGGTGTTATTCATATTTACATAGATACTATGCCCTAAACGTACTTGGTATGCAACATACTATTAACAAATAATAATTTGACATATTTTAACGAAAAACCGTATGATTGCGGGCTTGTATCGTTTATTGTATTCGAAATACGATATTTTGAAATCATCAAATATTGGGTGAAGTGGTGGCAAATACCAAAGACGAGCGAGTGGCAAGTCCGACTGATTTATCGGCTGGCAGCAGGCATCTTTATCAATCTGTGTACGGGCTGCTGCTTGAAAAAATCAACAATGATGATTTTCCACAAGGCTTACGTTTGAAAGAAGGCCAATTAACAAATATTCTCGGTGTAAGCCGTGCGCCTGTGCGGCGTGCTCTGGATTTGCTGCATGAAAAAGGCTTTGTCAGAGAGGCAAGCGGGCAAGGCTATCTTGTCGGTAAGGATAGCGAATCGATTCAAATGGACTTGAAAAAGCTAAGCTCTATTCTGATCAGCAAAAAAAATGTGGACGTTGAACGAAATGTTGCGTGGGAAGGGATTTACCATGAAGTCAAAGATGAGGTGACCAAATGTTTGCCATTTGGGACCTACCGCGTTCTGGAAACCAAACTGGGACAGCATTTTTCTGTCAGCAGGACAGTTGTCAGAGAGGTTCTGGCGCGCCTGTCAGACCGAAAACTGATTGAAAAGGACAGGCGTTCTCATTGGATTGCCGGGCCTCTTACAGCTAACGACATTCGTGAGACGACAGAGATGCGTCAGATGCTGGAACCTCAAGCCCTTGCCAAAGTCGCTCCAAAAATCGAGATGAATATTTTGCGGGAAATGCGCGAACGCGTCGCTGTCGTGGAGGCAAATCCAGGTGGTGCCTGCCACACACAAATCGAAATAATTGAAAACGACTTACATCGCCGAATACTGAATACTATAAGCAACAAACGTTTGCTGACATCCATTGATCAAAACCAATTGCACTTCATTGTACCAAACCTCTTTCGACGACAGTTTGGCAACGCTTTGGATATGAAGGCCATGGCTGATCACGCGCTTATTCTCGATCAACTGCTTAACCGCCAGTTCGAAGTGGCCTGCGTAGCATTGGAAGCACACCTTAAACGGTCGCAGAAAGATATTGTACGAAAATTACGGGTGCTGTCAGTGCTGCCAAAACCCGTAACCGCGTCCTATCTTGTCAACATTCACTAAAGCCTGGGCTGAGTATGAAAAAAACCAAACTCCGTATTATTGGAACCAGCGTTACTCTGCTGGATGTCATCCGCAAATCTGCGGAAGAGGATTTGGGGCTTGATATTCATTACGAAATACTGGACGGGGTTAATTGTCAGCAAAAGGCCGTGACCTGCCCGGATGAATTTGATGTCTATGATCAGTGGTATAACAGTGTGGACCTGTTGTGGACTGCCGGGGCTATTCAGCCGATCGAAACGTCACGCATCACATTGTGGGACCAGGTCAGCAATCTGACGAAAACCGGACGGATTGCTCTGTCAGACAAACTTGGCCAGGGGGCAAACCCTTCAGATGTTCAGTTCATACAAGCCGATGATAGTCTGAGTTCAGTGCAGACGACACAAATTACCATGTTGCCAACAGCGCACAACGTCGATGCTTTTGTTTACAGTCCTGCCGTTGAAAAACACTACGGAGCGGAAAAAATGGAGAGCTGGTCATGGTTGTTCGATGATGAATGGCATGGCAAAATTGGTCTGACAAACGATCCGGCAATCGGCATTGCTGATGTTGCGCTTGGCGCTCAAGCTGCCGGGTTAGTGCAATTTGAAGATATTGGAAATATGTCTATCGATGAAATCGACAGACTGGTTTTTCTGCTGATCGAGAAAAAGAAAAACGGCCATTTTCGGCATTTTTGGTCGACGCCGGCTGAATCCTTCAACATGATGGATCGTAAAAAAACGGTTATTGCCAGCATGTGGTCACCAGCAATAATTTCCCTGCAGGCTTCAGGCCAGAAGATTAAAAGCGCCTCCCCAGTTGAGGGGTACCGCGGCTGGCATAGTGGTCTTTCACTGTCATCGCAACTGGATGGTGCGAGGCTGGAGGCTGCCTACACTTACCTCAACTGGTGGCTGTCTGGAAAAGCCGGTGCAATTGTTGCACGCCAGGGATATTACATCTCTGTTCCAGATACCACGCGCGATTTCCTGTCCCAGGATGAATGGAACTACTGGTACGAGGGCCATCCTTCACAAAGCAATATTCGGGCTCCCGACGGGCGTACCATCGTTCGGAAAGGCAAAAGACGTGATGGCGGCTCCTACAGTGAACGTATGTCAAATATCGCTTTGTGGAGCCCGTTGATGGACGAACATAATTACCTTGTTCGAAGGTGGAATGAGTTTCTGGATGCCTGAGAAAACAATGATCAATGTTAAAAAGAAACTGAAAGGAAAGTAAATGACCAAAGATATTCGATGTGCTTTTGGAGTTGATGTAGACGCTGTCGCCGGTTGGCTGGGCTCGTATGGCGGGGAAGATTCGCCGCTTGATATTTCCCGCGGAATGTTTTCCGGTGAAGTTGGCGCACCACGCCTGTTGGAATTATTCCGCCGTTTTGGCATCAAAACAACCTGGTTTATTCCTGGCCATTCCATGGAGACCTTTCCAGAGCAAATGGAAGCAGTGGCCAAAGACGGCCACGAGGTTGGTATTCATGGTTATTCACATGAAAACCCTATCGAGATGACCTTGCAGCAGGAAGAAGATGTGTTGGACAAATGCATCGAACTGGCAACCAATCTGACTGGCAAACGCCCGACCGGTTATGTGGCTCCGTGGTGGGAATTCAGCCCGAATACCAATGAATTACTGATAAAAAAAGGGTTCAAATATGATCACAGTCTGATGCACCATGATGTTGAACCTCACTACATCCGCGTTGGCGACAGCTGGACGAAAATTGATTATACTCAGGATGCAGACACCTGGATGAAGCCTCTTGTTCGCGGCACACAGGAAACCAGCCTGATTGAGATTCCGGCCAACTGGTATCTGGATGATCTACCGCCAATGATGTTCATAAAAGCTGCGCCCAACAGTCACGGCTATGTCAGCCCACGTCATCTTGGTGAAATGTGGAAAGATACGTTTGACTGGGTCTATCGCGAGTATGATTACGCGGTTTTTACCTTTACCATTCATCCCGATGTATCAGGCCGACCGCAAGTTCTGATGATGCTTGAGAAGCTTTACAGCTACATGATAGGCCATCCCGGCGTGTCGTTTTCAACCTTTGATGAAATTGCCGACGACTTTGCGCGCCGCAACCCAAGGAGTTAAATGGGCCATGTGTGGTTTGTGTGGTGTGCTTGGTGTGGAGGATCACTGGGCCGATACGCTGGGTAAGGAAAACCAGTCTGACGAGTTGCGCATAAAGCGGCGGCGCGAAAAGAAGCGACGCATCACCATTGCCAACAGATTTCTGGCTTTTTACGGCGTTAAGCTAACAGACTGGCCGAGTGGCGGCTATAGGTTATCTACCGCCACCGGCCGCACAGTGCTGCTTGTCCACCTTGCAGCATTCTGTCCGCAGGTAGAGGCTCTGTGTGGCCGGGCGCTTGATCCGCTGGATAACGCACTACTCGACAATATGTGCTCAAAGGCGGTGTGATCAAAATGTCCGACAGGTATTCTGATCTCGTGCCGGTCAATCTTATCACCGGGTTTTTAGGGAGTGGCAAAACCACTCTGCTCAAGCGATTGCTTGAAGCGCCCGAGATGGGAAACGCTGCCGTCATCATTAATGAGTTTGGTGAAATAGGGCTTGATCACCTGTTGGTTCAGAGAATTGATGGAGAAGTTATTGTCCTGCAAAGCGGATGTATCTGTTGTACGATCCGGACTGATTTACGTGACACTATTTTGTCGCTTCATGAAAAAAGCTATAAAGGAATAATCCCGAAATTTGACCGATTGATTATTGAGACAACCGGATTGGCCGATCCTGCCCCGATTGTCGGAACCTTGATGCTTGATCGGGTGATACGCAATCATTACCGGTTGGGAACTATTGTCACCACGGTAGATGCTGTCAATGCAGACAGGCATTTGAAAAACAATCCTGAGACTGCCAAACAAATTGCGGTTGCGGACCGCATTTTTATTACCAAGACTGACCTTGTTTCACGCTCGGATATAGCCGGTTTGTTGCCAAGGCTTAGTTCCCTGAACCCTGCAGCCGAATTGCTGCAGTCTGGAACCGGTGTTGCAATTTCAGACCTCCTGGCAGCCGATTTATACTCAAGCGATAAAAAATCCCAGGAAGTTCAGAAATGGTTTGCTGGACAAGGTACAAATTTGCACCATGAACACCATAATGGCCACCAGCATGGTGAAAACATTTTTTCATTTACCATAGAAGTTGCTGAGCCACTGGACTGGACTGCTTTTGGTCTTTGGCTTGTCATGCTGCTCCATGCCCATGGCGAGAATATTCTGAGAATAAAAGGTATCCTGAACATCATCGGCGAGAAAAGCCCTGCCGTAATTCACGGTGTTCAACACAC
>CAZVAZ010000001.1:0-68192 GCA_964625235.1 uncultured Hyphomicrobiales bacterium | reverse complement strand
ACAGTCTCATTATTGAAGTTGCCCCGGCATTGGCAATCCATCGCGTCACTGATCTGGCATTAAAGGCTGCACCGGATCTTGAACCGGGAATATTGTTCACAGAGCGTCATTTTGGCCTGCTTGAATTGCACTCAGACAAACGCGAAACAGTAATGGCCGCCGGGCAGGCAATTCTCACAGGCATCAATTGTAAAGCCGAAGACCAGCTTAAACCGCAAATCCTGTTCACCGATATCATTGAAAATCTATCTGATCAGCATGCGGTCATCTACAACCGCATGCGTGAAGCATCGATGATCCTGCCCGGTCAATCTTTGTTGCTCTATGAAATGGCCCCGGCTCTGTTTGCCGCCATGGCCGCAAATGAAGCCGAAAAAGCAGCGCCTGGCATAACTCTGGTGGATGTTCAGATGATGGGGGCATCAGGACGTATTTCCATGGCAGGTAAAACAGCAGACCTGCAAGTGGCGCAAGAATGCATAAGCCAGGTTCTCGATGCTGTTACCGGCAGGTAGCAACCACTGCTGCATGTTTCAGGCCGTTATAGCAATTTCAAGCGGCCAATTTGTGTTGAGCTGACATTTCATCACAAAGCCTGCCCTGCATAAACGAATCCTCTCTTCCCAAAAAAATCAGCATAAACCCTCGTCACAACTTGTTTTTTCGGGATTCACGGTGGAATCACGCAGTTTTGTAACAATGGGTTCAATAAACAGATGGCAGTTACCCAAATCCGGAGCCAAAAACTGTTTTTCACCGCTTGCCGGGTTAATTGAAACTGCCAGACGTTCATCTGTAAATTCCATTGCCGAGTTTAAGAAAAACCCATGGCCTTAATCAAAATCACCCTCCCAAGGTACTGACTCTCCCTCCAGATGATTGATGGTCATGGGTTCCCTCCTTTAAAATTTTCGGGGAGTTCGCGATTATGCCGTTAACACCTGACGAAATTGCCAAAAAGCTGGAAATCGCGATTGCGGCAGAAGATTTAGATGCGCTTGTTGCACTGGAATCAGAGTTTGTTGAAGTTGGTACTGCGACGCTGCCGTATCAACCTAATGTAGGCTTGCGCGGCGCCTCACTTGAAGAGTTTGAAGGCAATGTCACTATGGCGCTTGCCAATGGTTTGGCCCGAGCCAAACGAAATCTTCAATACCGCTTTAAGCTTGCTGGAGGATATCGCGGCCCTGTAATTGTTTCGGAAGGCGACAGCTGGTTCCAGTATCCCATATTGTTGAAAGATGTCATTGACCAGCTTTCAGACGCTTACGCCATCCACTCCCTGGGGGCAGCAGGAGATACACTTTCGAACATGCTTTCGGACGCTGAATACGCCAACGCGATTTCAAGCGAAGGAGCCGAGTTCTTTTTGTTCAGCGCTTCGGGCAACGATGTTCTTGGCGGCGGAAAGCTCACCCGCCTGCTTAATGTTTTTGACGAGGGCATGGAGATTTCCGATATTGTGCGCCTTGATGCCGTTGACGAAACACTGTCGAAAATCGAAAGCTCATTTGATCAGATTATCCGCAACGCTCTTGCCGCCAACTCCGGTTTGAATATTCTTTTCCACGGGTATGATCGCCCACTTCCCAAAGAAGACGGCAAATGGATGGGCAAGCCGATGGCCAAGCTGGGCATCCCCCGCTCTTTGCAGGCCGGGGTTACCGGATTTCTGATTAATCGTTTGAACGAGCGTCTGGCCCACCTCGAGCAACGATTTCAGGGCTCCGTCCATCATGTTGATTGCCGCGGCCGGGTAGGTAATGCCCCGCAGAGCTGGTACGATGAACTCCATCCGCGCAATCGCGGATTTGAACGTGTCGCTTTGTTGTTCGAAGCACAGATCGAAGCCATTCGATCAGCAACTCACCCGGTTAGTACGACAACCGCCAAAACCTCACAACCCCATCATTCAGGCGAAATCTGGACTGCGGTTGATCGTACATTGGAACAACAGGCAGCACAGGAAGAAGCCCTGATTGACAGGATTGAAAGTGGCGATTATTTCAGCCCGACTGTGACTTTGTCACAAAGACTGTCGTCACTTGATCAGCATATTGTAAGCGAATTCAAAGAACTTTTGCGTTTGAAATCCGAAGATGATCAATCCAAACGCAAGCGCGCCCGTCGGCAGATGCTGCCTGCAGATGATGAGAAAGCCTTTGAGCGCATTCTTGGGGAATCCAATCTGTTTCCTGTGAACTTCTTAAGTCGGGGTGCGCGAAAAGCGCGTGCGGTTGCCAAAGTGAGGCTTTTTTATGCGGGCGAAATTCCCGCTGGCTCAGGATCTGGGTTTCTTGTCGCCCCCGGCCTTTTGCTGACAAACAATCATGTTATCGATACGCGCGAGGCGGCCCGGCGCGCCATGGCGGTTTTTGACTTTCAGGAAAACGATCAATTTGAAACCATGCGTGCCAAGCGTTTTGACATCACCGATGATATATTCTTTACCTCGCCACGCCATGAACTGGATTTCACATTTGTGTCCGTGGAACCGCAAAATGATGATGGCGACAGCCTGTCACAGTTCGACCCTTTTACGTTGATTGAGGAATCAGGCAAGGCGGTCAAAAACGAGGCCGTTTCAATCATCCAGCATCCCAAAGGACGGCTTAAAACCATCGCTCTTCGCGACAGTAAAATACTCGGTGTAAGGGGGGATTTTATCTACTATTCCACCGACACCGAACCTGGTTCATCTGGTGCCCCGGTTCTCAACGACCAGTGGCTTCCCGTTGCCCTGCATCACCGCTCTGTGCCAGATCCTGATAATTCTGGCAAGTGGATTGCCAACCGCGGCATTCGCATCAGCCGCATCATTGCAACCTTGCGCACAGCTGCTGATAAAAATGATCAAAATGCCAAAAAAATACTCAACCTTCTTGAATTGCCACATCCCGTTGCAACATCCGATGCAACGCTGAACACGCCAGCGTTGCGGCCACGCGAACGTGCATTTATCGCATCATCGCCAAGTGGCCCGTCACTGTTGCCAACACTCGAGGAGGAGAGTTTTCCTGCCAGTCGCTGGGCTGGAATTGATGGCTACGATCCCGATTTTCTGGGTGAGAATATAGCTCTGCCGCTGCCACAGGATAGTGCCAGCGTAAGAGATATCAATGGTCGGCCTGATCTGCCTTACTTGCATTTTTCCGTTGTTATGCATAACACGCGAAAATTACCGATGCTCACCGCATGCAATGTGGATGGAACGCAGCTAAAACGGCTTTCGCGGCGCGGCTCCTGGCGCTTTGATCCAAGGCTCCCCCGGGAGGCTCAGACGGGAAATGACGCTTACAGGATCAACGATTATGACCGCGGCCATATGGTCAGACGCCTGGCACCAATGTGGGGGTCGCAGGATGATGCACGTTTCGCTGAAGCTGACACATTCCATTATACCGTATCCGCTCCTCAACATGCCCGGCTGAACCGCAAAATCTGGCTGGAGCTTGAAGATTATCTTTTGAACTGGGCTGAAGACAAAGGCCAGCGCCTGACCATTTTTACCGGGCCGGTTTTTCGGGCCGATGATCCCCTGTATCGCAACCTGGTACAGGTACCGGCAGATTACTGGAAAGTGGCGGTCGCCAAAACCGGATCGGAATTACGATCCGTTGGTTATCTTCATACGCAAAAAAACCTCATTCCTTCAATCGAAGAAGCTTTCGGCGATTACAAAACCCATCGCCTGCCAATACATATTATCGCAGAACTCAGCGGACTTGATCTGTCTGCAGTTCAACCCCATGACGTTTCTGGTGGTGCATTTGAAGCAACCGACGAAATAAAAATCGTTGACGGCCCGGAGGATATAGGTTTTGTCTGAAGCACATCAAACAGAGTACGTGCCTGTACAATCGAACTTTTTTCTCGATTGCGAGAGGCATTTGGCGCACTCAGCACAGACGCGGTTTCAGGATCAGCAGGTTACCAATTTTTTGAGCACACTCAATTATTTGCCTGAGGAAAATCAATCCCCTGCTTCGATCCAGAATCGTTGCGCATTGCTGGGCCTCGCCTCGCGGCTTAAGGATATTTTTCACCTGCCGAGCCGGTACTCGTCAAAGGTCAGTTTTTTTGGAGCGATAATAGAACCTGAAACATTCGGGTTCTTTGGCTTTGGTAAAACGTCGGTCGGCGTTGGTGGACGTGGCTACACTGTTCAACAGGCGTTTGAGAGCTGTGTTGGCGAAGCTGCAGAATACCTGTCATTTCTGCAAAGACCAAATGACCCTGTTGTCATATTGAGAAATGGCGATGACGGCCTGCAGCCGCAAGAACGCGACTGGGTGCAGGCTGTATTGGGGCCTGGCCAACCGGACGCTCCCGGGATGGACGCTCGGATACAGGCCAGCTCACTGATTGATGAGCGCACCGTCTGGTTTCCCGGCGGACTGGTTCTAAGACAGCCTGGCAACGCTCGCTGGGCACAGCGGCCTGCCGAAAGTAATGGCGTGGGAGCTGGCCGGGATTACAATCACGCCGTTTTTTCCGGCATGACAGAAGTGATAGAGCGTGATGCCTTTGCCTTGTGGTGGTTTGGTGAAAAACCCGCATACGCCTTAAATCCGGAAATTGAAAATAACAGCGAATTCAAAGAGGTTATTCTCGATTGCCGCGGTACCAGTGATCGCCAGATATGGTTTCTGGATATTTCCACCGAGATTGCCGTACCGGTAGTTGCGGCATTTTCTTCCATGCCTGATGGCAGCGCTGTTGTCGCTGGCTTTGCAGCTGACCCGGATCCTTTAATCGCCGCAAAAAAGGCGTTTCTTGAAGTGTGTCAGATGGAAATTGCCCAGGAGATTTCGATAGCCAAGCACGAGTATTTTGGTGAAAATCGACTAAGTGCACAAGACCGCATCTGGCTCAATCGCCATAAAAACCTGTCCATCAGGAAATACCCCCTGCTGACAGAATGCAAACCGGCCACTCGCCCCCTTTCGGCAACTTGGTCAGATCCTCATAACATGGTCATTGAGATGCTGGATCAATCCGGCTTCACCCCCTTCGTCATCGATCTCAGTCGACCGGATATAAACATACCTGTCGTTCGTGTTCTCGTGCCCGGGCTACAATCGGCAAAAGCCGATTGGATAAGTCCAAGACTCAAAAACATCGCCAGTAAAACCGGTGCTGATCATTGCAGTTTTGAAAACAAACTCTCCCCGATTTGATTACTTTGGTAAATTGTGGAACAATCGATTTTTGCACAGTTTAATTGAATTAATTTGTTTGGGGCGTGGATGGGTACGCTGGCATCTATCCAGCAGGTCGCTGATGGTGAGCGGTGGATAGTCAGATTAATTGATGGTTTCGCGCTGGAAAATGCGAACGGGGAACAAATATCAATCACAAACCGCAAGGCCCGCGGAATCCTTGCGTATCTGGTCCTTGGTCAAAATCAAATTGAAAGCCGCGAACGCATCGCCGGCTTATTGTGGAGTGAGCGGGACGAAGAGCGTGCCCGCGCATCCCTCAGACAATGCCTCAAACAACTTCGTGATCAATGCGACAGGACTGGCTTTGGCGGATTGCAGGTTGAGCGACAGGAAGTCCTCCTCGACAGAAACTTCATTCACCTGGATCTCAACTCTATTGACGATGATCTGAAAGAGGGCCACGTCAACGATATATTGACAGATGGACCATCAATTCCCGAGCGTATTCTTTATGGCTATGAAGCGCTGGACGACTCTTTTGGCGCCTGGCTCCATGTGGTTCGAAAGCATTGGCATGACCGGTTGAATGGTGGTTTGCAAACCATCATGAAAAACGGGGATTTCAGCGCATCTCAAACCGCCAGAGCGGCTGAGGCGCTGGTGAGAATTGATCCAACCCATGAAGAAGCCCATCGCCATTTAATTCGCCACTACGCCGACATGGGCAACACGCCTGCCGCTTTGAAGCAATACAAATCTCTCTGGGACCATCTCGACAATGAATTCGATATGGAGCCGGATGGTGAGACCGTCAATCTTATTGGAGAAGTCAAGAGTGGAACCTATGTAGTATCAAACCGCATTGTGGTAACCACCCCCCCGCCGGGAAAGCCA
This sequence comes from uncultured Hyphomicrobiales bacterium, assembly GCA_964625235.1. GTDB lineage: Bacteria > Pseudomonadota > Alphaproteobacteria > Rhizobiales > JAJFHR01 > JAJFHR01. The sequence goes on along the minus strand of CAZVAZ010000001.1, from coordinate 62,133 downwards.
ATAATTACACCTGAAGAAAAGCTGCCGGTCATTGGTATTCGAAACTTTGTTCAAGCTGGCCCGTGGCGACGCGAAAAATTCCTGATTGATGGTTTCAGGCGCGAAATGGTAGCAGCCCTCATTCGATTTAGAGAATGGTCGATAATTGAGCAGGGCCACCCGTTTGATGAGCTTAACACGAACACTGACGATGCCACCGCTTCGCGGATTGTAACCGACTATTCACTGGAAGGCTCTTATCTGGAAGATGGTGACAGTGTTCACATGGTTATAACCCTTAAAGATACCGGGCAATCCCGATATGTCTGGAGTGAACGTCTCGACCTGACGGATGAAAGCTGGTTCAAGGCGCAACGGCTCATTGTTCGTCGCGTGGCAATATCGCTCAATGTTTACCTGTCAGTTGACAGGATGCAGCGAACGACCGGGCAAATCGCAGTCTCGTCGGATATTTACGGCCGCTGGCTCCTCGGCCAGGAATTAAGCTATCGCTGGCGGTTTGGGGATGAAGAAAAGGCCGAAGAAATTTTCCGCTCGATCATCGATGATAGCCCCCAGTATGCGACCGCCTACAGCAGCCTGGCCCAAATTATGAATTCCCGACATCACATTCATCCAGGCATCTTTCGTTCCGATGAACAACACATCGAAGCTTTGGAATTTGCCAAAAAAGCGGTGAGAAATGATCCCCTTGATTCGCGAACCCAGCTTTCGCTGGCCTGGTCATATGCAATGAATGCCAGTTACGACAAGGCAATCCTCAACTATCGCCTCGCCGGCCAGTTAAATGAAAATGATCCGTGGACACTTGTGTCCAGCGCGCTTGGTCTGGCATATTGCGGCGAACCCGACGAGGCCGCCAATTTAAGCACACAGGCTCTTGCCGTTGGCCTTAGTTCATCCCCGCTGCATCTGGCCTATCGCGCCGGTGTTCATTTTATCTGTGGGGATTATGAGGCCTGCATTGAAGCTGCCAGCCAGTCGAAAGATACAATTGGATATGTATCGGCATGGAAATCAGCCGCGCTGGCCCACTTGAAACGCCCTGAAGAAGCCCGCGACGAGGCACAGAAATTTCTGCAGGTTACTCGAAAAAACTGGCGGGGCAGTTCAAATCCCAATGACGCAGAGATAGCCAGATGGCTGTTACACTGCTTTCCAATTCGTGATCAAAAAGTCTGGGAACGCCTGCGTGATGGTTTGGTTCTCGCAGGCGTTCGCGTCGAGTAAAACACCAGGTCGCAAGCCGTCGGCTTACAGGTGCTTATTTGCAATGGGCAAAGGTATAATCGGCAATACGGCTGTACAATACATCAATATTATCCAGTTTGTCACCGAGCCCGGAACCGGGCACCAGTTGACGAATGTAAAATTTATGAAACCCGTAATCGCTGCCATCCGCTTTGTTTTCCACTTCGGACTGTTCCACCAGATCTTTGGGCGGCAGCCGTACAATATAAGTCTCATTGTCAGGTTGAACAAAAACGATGCGGCAAATTCTGTCCGGGAGCCTGACCATCTGATTTTCACCCTCCTCAATCGGCCACAACTCGCCTTTAAGGCCTGAGCCCTCGACAAGCGGGCCATCAGGGTCTGCGGGATTGGGGCCGGAAGGTTCTCCGACATCCGCCACATTGCGCGCAGTCAATCCGTCACCGAAATCCAGGTCCGTCCCGGCAGGCCAGGAACCCGTTCCTCCTTTGGCCCATTTGGAAACTTTATCGCGGCCCAGTCCAACATAATTGGGACCAAGGACGTTTGTGCCTAATTTCGTCATTTTCTTTTCTCCTGTTATTGTTGATGTAGGGTCACTCAGATAAATGCCGGAAATTCATCACCTTCCCCGGCATTGAAATCAGGGTTGTCTTTTACTTTATCGGCCATCCAGCCAATCATTCCCGGCATGGTATCGGGTACGTTGTTTTCAAAAATCATCTGCGCAAGCTCATTGACTTCCGGGTCATCCTCGATGAATATTTTTGTTTGGTTCTTTGCCGAAAAAATAACTTCGGCAACAATGATGGAAGACATCAGCCCCCATTTATAGCCATCTTCAAACTTGAATGCCTCGAACAATAAATAGAAAAACAATGGTGGATCAAAATGGAGCTGCGATATCTCTTCGGCAGTAAATTCAATGTCATCTTCAGCGTTCAGCCACTCACCAAGAGTGGTTTCATTCCAGTGGGTGTCATACTGGCTTCGGTATTCTTCGAAAATATCACTGTCAGCCGCCTCCAGCTGAGTTTGCAGGCTGGCCATTATGGAGGTGACCGACCGCAGCCCGGTGTTGGCACTGCGCAGAAGATCGCGAAAGATCAACCCGGTGCCATTGCCATTTACATTAGGAAAGAAGCCCAATTCGCTTTTACGCAGAGCACCCGCCATAAACGGACTGATGCGCCGGCTTGATTGCGGGTTGGCAGGATCTTTAACTTTAAAAAACTTTGCCCAGCTAATGAGCCAGGTCGTTTTAATCGGTACAAAATTCAAAAATCTCGCCGACGACGACCTGAGCGCTTCACTTAATCTTAAGCGCCCGGTAGCAGACCCCACCCCGGCATCGGTTGGTAAAGTGTCATTGACTTTGTAGTCATCGAGCACCATCGCATGGCCCAGCCGGAATGCCGCATGGGAAAATTCCACCGGGATGCGCTGGTCCAGCTGCGAACCTAGTGTGCCACTGGCGAGCTTTCCCTGCGTATACAGTTTCCAGACATCTTCGTTCAGTATTTTTTTGAGAAAATCATTTTCCACCGCGCGGCGGTAAACCAGGGCGGTAATCCGTCTTGCAAGTGAAAAACGTTTCAGCTCCGTATTGTTCGGAACTGCGAAGTAACCGTCAAATCGCTCCTCGCTCAAGCTGCGATATACAAGATTGTGAAAAGTGAAGAACAGAGTGGACAGTTGCGACACAAAGAAATTGTCATCGTTGCGCGGATCGGCCACATAAACATCGCGACGAAGTTGCATGTTCGATGTATTGCCCTCAACGAACGGACACCCTGCCCCGCGTGAAAAATCACGTACCGGGCCACTTGGCTCACCCTCGAGATCACCATCCATTTTTGTTGGGCCCAATCGCAGCAGCACAACACCATCCCCCGTCGGGTCTGGCGGCTCATAGGCCAATGGTGTTATGCCCGGCCCGCCGCCGTAAATCGTGTCAAGCACGAGCCTCGCATCTCTAAAGTCGCGTTGCGGGCTTACAGCTCCTCCCCCTCCGCCTCCTGAAAAAGGCGTACTGCTTTGGACGAGATCATGGGCAATTATTTGGCCAAAGTATGTATATCCGGCGGGAATATTTTTGTTTACTTTGGCTTGGCCGCTCCAATCCGCCTTTCGCATCATTCGCAACGATAATTTGTCAATCAAGGCCTGTGTTTTGGCGACATCGCGAACGTTGTCTGAGCCCGGTTTCCTGACCCCGATAAAATAATCAGACCTGCTTTCCGGGGAACCGAAAATATTTGTATAATCATTTGGGTGCTGCGATGAAGTGCTCGATCTTTGCTGATTTCGTGGATCGTTTGAGCCGGTACCGTCATGTATTTCGACGGGATTATCGAAACCGCCATCCAATTCGCCATGAAATCCCATACTGCGTTCCCTTTCACCTGACAGGTCATTTAAAACAAACCATTGCGAACGTGATTCTTCCGTGATTGCTATTTAGCACCACAAAATGTGTCGATGCTGCGACAGAATCACGTTGAGTTCACGGCACATGCCCAAAGGTCTGTCCAGGTAACAAACCCACCAGATGTCACGGTTAAAAACCGGGTGAAAAATTCGACCGGGCAACTGCTGAAGTAACTTTCTCAACACGAGGCTGAGGCATGTCTATAGAAAAACGGCTTTTTGAGTTTCTTGAAATACCAGATGAACATCGCGATACGAATTTGATACCAGCCAACCAGAAAACCCGGCAGCAATGGCAAAAAGCTGTTGAGCAATTGGTATTATCCTTGCGCAACCGATTTGGTCAGCTGACATTTGGATTATCTGAAGCGGAGATTTCCGTTCACTACCACCTGCCTGTCCACCGGTTTGTAAAACTCGTTGAACAAAATCTGGGGTTTCCTGATGAATAGTGACAATCCAAAGGTTGTGATTAAACCGGTGGGAGCAAAAGGACGCGGCATTGTCGCCGCCAGCAACATTGCCGCGGATGAACTGATTAGTCGCGCGCCGGTTAAAATACTTGGTGATCTCGAATTCAGCATGTTGCGGATGATGCCGGCACTGGACAGCTATGCCGAAAGGCAACTGGCTGATCATGACTGGCCAGCGGTCAAGGTTTTAACAAAAAGCCTGGAAGTTTTGCTGCACAACCCTGACGCTGTCCTTGGTTCCGACCAGTCTTACACGGCGGCAAAAAGCTCAATAATGTACATGTTTGTCTGGAACCGTCCAGCCGACCAGGGCGGTGAGACAGCTGCCATTGTTTTTGGAGTTGCAGGATTGTGCAATCATGCAGCCGATGAAAACCAGGCCAATGCGGTGATGGTTCAACATACAAAAGAAGAGCAAATGGACATGATTGCCATTCGACCCATAGCCAGTGGCGAAGAAATTCTGATCCGATACCGCTCAGTACCATTTGCAGGGTGTTGAGGCACTTGGGGGGCAGGACCAATAAATTAAATCAATAAACTGTTTTTGATTCCCGCTTAGACACTGGAATTTTGAACCAGAATGAATATGCCCAAGGCGATAGTGGCAACACCAATGGTTGTCTGCAGACCGTTGTACACCAGTGTCATGTGGCGGGCGGCGCGCAGAGGAATTGCAATGACGATTGAAAACAGCGCCATTCCGGCAATCGAGCCAATGCCGAATACAGCAATATAGACTAAGCCGAGCCACGGCGAGGACAGGGTTTGCAAGGTCAGTAAAATCAAGGCAGCTGAGCCCGCCATACCATGCATCAAACCCACCAGCAGGGCGCGGACGGGAAAACCTCGCGGGTGGACATGCTGGTGGCTGGCAGCATTATGGTCGCGTTTTTCTTCACCTTTGTGAGAATGGGCATGAAAGTGGCGCGTGTCAGACCCGTCAATTTGAGTATGTGTATGGGTGTGAAAATGGACGCGATCACGAAGCACATGCCTGAGCACATCACCACCCAGAACAATCAACATGATGCCGACGACAAATTCGATGCCGCGAACTATCTGTTCGGGCACAATATTGGCGACAAATAGCACAATAGAGCCGAAAAGAAACAAAGTGAGCGTGTGTCCCAGACCCCAGGCAGCCCCCTGCCGCACGCCTTCCCGGATTGAATCGGTGCGCGATGACAACGAGGCAACCGCAGCAATATGGTCGGCTTCAACAGCGTGACGCATGCCCAGTAAAAATCCTAAAAACAAAATTGAAATCATTATCAGATGCCTCTGGAGTCTCGCCATTTTTGCTGAAAGCCGGATGGCTTTTAATGTCCGGATTAACCACGCGGGCATACTCCAAACAGATTTCCACATCATAATCAAGATGCGGCAGTTGTAGAGTGCAATTTCAAATGGCACGCAACGCATGCATCGAAGGAACTTTATGGCGAAAGTGACAATGATGTAATGGCAAGGTAGCTAAAAATCAAAGATTGTTGTTAAAATTGTTGACAATATTGCCGCCATAATTCAACCTACACCTCTTTCAACCGGGGGGAACCGTTGTGGCGGTGCGAAAAACAAGCAGAAAAGTGATAGGGCTGGACAGCCTCAATCCGGGAGCGGAAAAGCTGCTCAGTGAGTTGCGGCGGCGCATCGTCAATCATGAACTTGCCCCCGGATCGCGGTTGCGTGAGCAGGATTTAGCCGACGAATTCGGCGTATCCCGGGCCCGCATCCGTGAAACGTTCGGGATACTTGAAGAACGCGGGCTGATCGAGCGAATCCCCAATCGCGGTGCCATCGTTACCCGGCTCGAAGCAGACAAGGTCAAGGAACTGTTCGAGGTCCGCGAGGCTCTGGAAGCACAGATGGTGCGCCTGGCGACGCAAAAGGCACCGCCCGAGACCTGGGATGAACTGATTGACCTGTTCGGCCCCGCTATGGAAGACACGCTGGCCCGAAACGATTTCGATGCCTATGCGCAAGCCAACTACCAGTTCCGGCGAAAATGTATCACTGCTGCCGACAATGAAGTGCTGAGCAATCTTCTCGACAGTCTTTATGACCGCACCCAGGTGCTGATCCGGCGTCTCATACTGGTACCCGGGCGGATGCAGGAGGGCATGCGCCAGCACCGCGAAATCCTCGCCGCCATGCGTGCAGGAAAGGCCGACGAAGCTGAGCAACTGAAGCGGGCCAATATTCGCAGTGCCCGCGACTGGTTCAAAAATTATCAGAAATATCTTTTGTAGGGGAATGATGGCCGAAGCGAAAACTGAACCACAGGCATCAGGTCCGCTGGCCGGGATGCGTGCCATTGAACTGGGTTCGACTGTCGCCGGACCGTTTTGCGCCCGCCTTCTGGCCGACTTCGGCGCTGATGTCATCAAGGTCGAACAGGGCGAGGGAGATGCGGTGCGCTCCATGGGCCGCCAGTGCAAGGGGCGTTCGCTTTATGGCGCATCGATATTGCGCGGCAAGCGTGCGGTCTCAATTAATCTGCGCACTGAAGAAGGCCGCACTCTGGTGCGCCGCCTGTGCGAAAAGGCCGATATTGTCATCGAAAACTTCCGCCCCCAAACCATGGAGCGCTGGGGGCTGGGCTATGACACATTGAGCGCGGTCAATCCGGGTCTGGTCATGGTGCGCATCAGCGGCTTTGGCCAGGACGGGCCTTACAGTAGCCGCGGCGGCTACGGCGTTGTCTGCGAGGCGGTCAGCGGACTACGCGAGATTACCGGAGACCCGGACCGCCCTCCCCCGCGCATCGCCACTTCGCTGACCGACTATGTCGCCGGGTTATATGGTGCCTTCGGTGCGGTAATGGCGCTGCTGGAACGTGTTAACACAGGGCAAGGACAGATTGTCGATTCAGCACTTTATGAGGGTTCTTTCAGTTTCATGGAACCGCATATCCCGGCCTTTCAGCAATTGGGAGAGATCGCCAGGCGGGCAGGCCCGAGACTGCCCGGCAATACACCGAACTCTCTTTATGAGACCCGCGATCACCGCCATATCGTTCTGGCAGCAGCCTCCAACCCGGTTTTTGCCCGCCTGGCAAAAGCCATGGGGAAGCCTGCGCTGGAAAACGATCCGCGTTTTGCCACCGCTTTAAAGCGGGTGGAGAATGAAGATGCCTGTGATGCCATTATTGCAAACTGGACCCGTTCTCTCGATCTGGAGCAGGTTGAAACGGCCCTCAAGGCAGCTAAAGTTCCCGCCGCACCGATTTATACAGTTGAGGATATTTTCGCTGATCCCCACTACCGCAGCCGCGACATGCTTTTAGAAGTCGAGGACCGAGAGTTGGGGCCGGTAACCGTCACCGGTGTTGTACCAAAATTATCTGCAACGCCGGGCTCGGTTCGCTGGGCCGGGCGCGATATCGGCGCGGATACGGTGGATGTCCTCAAGACTGAACTCAATCTGGCCGAAGCCGAAATTGAAACGCTGGCCCGTGATGGCGTTGTCGCCGGTCCCGGCCTTGGGCCAGATGGAGATAAATCATGAGTTTAGATGACAGGCTCAAAGACCTGAAAACCCGCGAAGCCAAGGCAAGAGCCATGGGCGGGCCTGACCGGTTGGCACGGCGCGAAGCTCAAGGTCTGCTCAATGCGCGCAGCCGGATTGAGGCGTTCATCGACCCCGGGACCTGGGTGGAAACCGGGCTGCTGGCGGTTTCCTCCATGGTAGCGGAAGACCGCGAAAAAACCCCCGCTGACGGCAAGGTTACCGGATTTGCCAAAGTGGACGGTCGCATGGTGGCCATTGCGTCCAATGACTTTACCGTAAAAGGCGCTTCATCCAGCGCCACCAACATGAAAAAGGTCGGCCACGTCAAACGGGTGGCGACGGAGCGTGGCCTGCCGCTGGTCTTTTTTGGTGAGTCCTCCGGTGCCCGCATGCCCGACAACATGGGCTCCAGGGGCATGGGATCCAACCTTGGCCACGACCCGCAGCAATATGTGCGCACCCGCCAGACCCCGTGGGCTGCAGCCGTGCTCGGGCAATGTTACGGGTCTTCGGCCTGGTATACGTGTCTTTCCGATTTCGTCGTCATGCGCAAAGGCGCGATCATGGCAGTGGCAAGCCCCGGCCTTGCTTCGTTTGCCATCGGCCAGAAGGTGGAGGCGGAGGAGTTGGGCGGATGGAAACTGCATGCTCAGGTTTCCGGCCTCATCGACCGTGTGGTTGAAACCGACGAAGAAGCACTGGCCGAAATCAGGAAGTTCTTAAGCTATATGCCGTCTCATTGCGGCGAGCCACCGCCGCGTGTGTCCGTGCCCGCTGGCAGCGATGAGGGCTCCGTGCGTATTGCTGACATTCTTCCCGAAAGCCGCAAGCGTGCTTATGATGTGCGCAAGATTATTGAATGCCTGGTTGATCTCGACAGTTTTTTTGAATTCAAGCCGAAATTCGGGCGCACGGCGGTAACCGGCCTTGCGCGGATGGACGGGCGCACCGTCGGCTTTATCGCCTCCAACCCCATGGGCAAGGCCGGTGCGCTCGATGTTGCCGGTTGCGAGAAAGCAACGCGCTTCACAGTTATGTGCGACAGCTTCAACATCCCCCTGATACTGCTCGTCGATACGCCGGGTTTTGTTATCGGCATCGAAGGCGAGAAGCAGAAGGCACCGGGGAAAATCATGAATTTCATGCAGGCCCTGCAGATGTGCACAGTGCCGAAACTTTCAATCATCATGCGCAAGAGCTACGGCCAAGCCTACCTGAACATGGGCGGCGGGCGCAACTCGGATGATGTTGCTGTGTGGCCGAGCGCCGAGATCAGCTTCATGGACCCCCACTTTGCCACCGAGATCGTAACATGGGGTCAGCAGGCAACGGATGAACGCAAGCAGGAAATCCGCGCGCAGATGGAAAAGGACAACTCTGCCTATGGTCTTGCCGAAATTTACGCAGCCCAGGCGGTGATAGATCCAACTGAGACACGGCGATACCTGATCCAGCAGCTTGAAATTCACCAAATGCGCCTGTCGGGCAATGTCGGCGCACACCGTATGGCCGCCTGGCCGACGACTTTTTAAACAAGGGAGAAATATTGATGGCAACAACCGAGGTTACCTCTGAGGTGATTGGCACCGTATGGAAAGTCGAAAAAGCCGTTGGAGACAGTATTTCTGAGGGTGATCTGATCATGATTCTGGAATCTATGAAAATGGAAATCCCGGTCGAGGCACCCGTGGCCGGTGTTCTTGTTGAGATCAAAGTGATGCCCGAAGAATCCGTGGAGGAGGACCAGATACTATGCCTGATCGAGAGCTAGAAGAAGGTGCCGGATTCTGGGCTGAACAGATAGATGAACTCAACCGCAGACGAGCCTTTGCCGCTGAGATGGGGGGTGCGGAAAATATCGCACGCCAGCATGACGCGGGCCGCCTCACCGTGCGTGAGCGCCTCGCCCAGCTCACCGATAAAAGCAGCTTTCGCGAAATCGGCACGCTGGCTGGAACCGGAGAATATGATGACAATTTAAAGCTGAAAAAAGTGACCCCCGCCACTTATGTGGCCGGAACAGCCCGCATCGAAGGACGCCCGGTTGCTATTGGCGGTGAGGATTTTACAGTCCGTGGCGGCATCAGTTTTGGTGCCATGCGCCGCAAGGGCGGTCAAGGCGGGTATATTGAGGACCTCGCCTATCACTACAAGATACCGCTGATAAATCTCATTGATGGTGCCGGTGGCTCGGTTACATCGGCCAAACGACGGGGGTTTGTTGTCTTTCCCGGTGTTGACGGCTTCGAGCGCTCGGTCGGATTGCTGGGTGAGGTTCCGGTGATCTCCGCTGTTCTGGGAACTGCAGCGGGCGGTCCGGCAGGCCGCGCCATCCTGTCGCATTTTTCCGTCATGGTTGAAGGTACCAGCCAGATATTCGCGGCCGGACCGCCGGTGGTGAAGCGCTCTTTGGGACAGACCATCTCCAAGGAAGACTTGGGCGGCCCGGATGTTGCGGTCAAAAAGGCCGGCTCCATACACAATGTGGCGGCAAGCGAAGAAGATGCTTTTGTCCAGATCAAACGTTTCCTCTCCTTCATGCCGCAGAATGTCTGGGAGCTGCCGCCGGTTCTGCCCGTAGAAGATCCCGTTGAACGCTGCGAAGAGGCACTTTTAAGCATAGTGCCCGAACAGCGGACCCGGCCGTACAATATGAAAAAGCTGGTTGAACTGGTCATCGACCGCAATTCCGGGTTTGAAATCCGGCCTGCTTTTGGCCGCGCCGTTATCACCATGCTGGCACGCCTTGGCGGGCGGCCTGTGGGTATCATTGCCAATAATCCGATGATCTATGGCGGTGCCATGGATGCCGATGCCGCACGCAAGCAGATACACTTTATGGAGCTGTGCGATACCTTCCACATCCCGCTGGTATTTCTTGTCGACGTGCCGGGCTTTATGGTCGGCCTCAAGGCGGAACAGGAAGGCACATTGCGCGAGGGTATGCGCGTTGTCTATACCGCCGGGCAGTTAAAAGTGCCAACGCTGACGCTCGTTATCCGCAAATGCTACGGCATGGCCGGTATGGCCACCTGCAACAAGAACGACATCGATCTGAAGCTTGCCTGGCCCAGTGGCGAATGGGGATCACTGCCGGTCGAAGGCGGCGTGGCGGCAGCCTTTCGCCGTGAAATCGCAGCAGCTGATGACCCCAAGGCGCGCGAGAAGGAACTGGAAGCTGAGTTGCGCGCCTATACCTCGCCCTTCCGCACAGCTGAAGCGCTGGGCGTGGAGGAGATTATAGACCCGCGCGAAACCAGACCTGTCTTGTGCGATTATGTGGCACTGGCTCAACAGCGCCTGAAGATCAATCTCGGGCCTCGTGCCAGGGCGGGTGTAGCGCCATGAGGTACCCGGTATGAGCATCGCCAAAGTTTTTATCGCCAATCGCGGCGAAATCGCCTGCCGGATCATTCGCAGCTGCCGTGCGATGAACATCAAAACGGTGGCGGTCTATTCACAAGCTGATGCAGACGCACTGCATGTGGCTGAGGCCAGCCATAGTCTTGAGATCGGCCCCGCACCAGTGGCCAAGAGTTATCTCAACCAGGATGCTTTGCTTATGGCGCTACGTGTATCGGGCGCGGACGCCGTGCACCCGGGGTACGGATTTTTAGCCGAAAACGCTCGCTTTGCCGAAGCAGTGGAGCGTATGGACTGCATCTGGATCGGGCCGCGGCCTGAAACCATTGAGGCCATGGGGGACAAGGAGCGCGCCCGGGAAATAGCCCGTGCCGCCGGTATTCCCGTGGTGCCGGGGAGTGCACGGTTTTCGCCCGGCGATACAACCGGGTTGGCGGCGGCGGGCAAAGAAGTTGGCTATCCGCTTCTGGTTAAAGCGGCGGCAGGCGGCGGCGGTATCGGCATGCGCCTCGTCACCGACCCCCAGGATTTGCAGGCCCAGGTTGAGACCACACAGAGCCTGGCCGAACGCAGTTTCGGCGATGGTACGGTCTATCTGGAACGCTTTATCCCACGTGCCCGCCATATCGAGGTTCAGGTCTTTGGCATGGGCGATGGCAGGGGTGTGCATTTTCTCGACCGGGATTGTTCGGTGCAGCGGCGTTTTCAAAAGATCATCGAAGAAGCCCCGGCACCGGGCCTGTCTGATGACATACGCACCGCCTTAAGCGCTGCCGCACTGGCGCTGGTCAAACATGTCAATTATCGCGGTGCCGGGACGGTCGAATTCATCTATGACCGCGAAGCACAGGTCTTCTATTTCCTGGAAATGAACACCCGCATACAGGTTGAGCATGCCGTAACCGAGATGATTACCGGGGCCGATCTGGTGGCGGCCCAGATTGAACTGGCGGCGGGAGAATTCATACTGCCTGAGCAGAGTGCGATTTCAGCCGATGGCCATGCCATCGAATGCCGCATATATGCCGAGCGCCCGGAGAAAAATTTTCTGCCCTCGCCGGGAGAATTGACATGCTTTGACTTTCCCGAGGAAAGCGACGTGCTGCGTATTGATACCGGCCTGCGGCAAGGTGATCGTATCACGCCCTACTATGATCCGATGATCGCCAAGGTCATTACGCGGGGAAAAACCCGTGGTGAGGCCATTGCACAGATGTTGCAGGCGCTGGGCGAAATTAAAATCGAAGGTGTTTCGACAAATCTGGCGTTTCTCGATCAGGTTCTGCGCGATCCTGTTTTTTGCGAGGAACTGGCGACCACGCGCTATGTTGAAGAGGCAAGTTACCGGCTTGAGGAAGCCGGGGTTTCGTAAGCAATGCAACCAACAGGTACAGGAGGGTTTGGAGGGTCAATGCGATTGAGTGAATATGAGCAGGACATGCTCGAAGGCAAACACGGCTGGCCGCGCCAGTTCGGTATGGAGCAGATCGTCACGGTCGGAAATTTTTTCGATGCCGAAGATTGTGTCGAGATTGCCCAGGTGCATCTGATGGCCGACACCGAATCGCTGGGTGAGGATGGTGTTTTATTCCTTGAAAAGCTGGCGGGGTACCCTGAGGAACTTCGCCACGTCAAGGTACCGACGGTAACTGACCCGCGCGGGATCGATTTCGAGCATTATAAAGCCCTTGGTCAAAGTGATGCCCAGGCCGATCTGGAGCAACGCGCCATTGATGCCTTTCGTGCCCTCGGTGTGATGATGACAGATACCTGCATCAACTACCAGACCATCATGCCGCCGGTGCTGGGCGAACATCTGGCCTTTGGTGATACCGGCTCGACAATCTATGCTAATTCTGTGCAGGGCGCGCGCACCAATTTTCAGGGCGGGCCTTCCGCACTTGCTTCGGCACTGACCGGGCGGGCACCGCGGTATGGTTTTCATCTCGACGAATGCCGCCGGGGGAGTAAGATATTCAAGGTGAGTGATCGTCCCGATGACTTTGCCCAATGGGGCGCACTTGGCGGTATCATCGGGCGGCAGATGGATTCTTACTGGGATGTGCCGGTGATTGAACTTGCCTCGCTCGATCAAAGACCTAATTCGGACGAACTCAAGCATTTTGGCGCTGCCCTGGCGAGCTACGGTTCAACGCCGCTGTTTCATATGCCCGGTGTTACGCCGGAAGCTGCCGATGGACGCGTGGCGATGGTTGACCAGCCGCAAACAATGACGCCGGTCAGCAAAGGCGATATCGATGCCTTTATCGAGGCTTACTGGCCCGCCGACGACGTTGTGGATGTGGTGGTTTTCGCTGCTCCGCAACTGTCACTGATTGAAATTAGTGCGCTTGCAGATTTGCTTGATGGCCGCCACATCAATGAAAAGGTTGCTGTTATCGCCACAGTGTCGCCGGAAGTGAAATCAGCCGCCGACCGCATGGGAATAACGGCAAAGATCGAGGGCTCAGGTGCCATGCTGCTTCAGGGCGTTTGTTTTTATCAGATGTGCGCCCGCGAAATCGGCGAAGCGAACGGATGGAAGCGGCTGCTGACCAATTCTGCCAAGCTGGTCAATATCATTGGCGGTTATGGCTATGAGCCGGTGCTGGCATCGCTGGAGAGCTGCGTGGAATCAGCCATCAAGGGAAGGCTGGTGCGATGACCACGACAGCAGAAGTCAGAATTCTCAAAGGCCATACCGGGATTGGGCAGACGGTCCAGGGCGAGGCTCTGGTAGCGCTGGATAACTTTAGTGCGCGTTATGATCTGGACCGGTTGAAGGGAGTGTTTTCGCGGCCGCAGCACAGGCTGTTTGGCCAGAGCTATGTGGATAGGATCCTCATTCTCAATGCCGCCAAGGGCGGTGTCGCCTCTGCCTGGATGCTCAGGGAAATGGTGTCGCGCAACATGGGGCCGAAGGCACTGGTGCTCAATTTTGCCAATCCGATCATGGCGCAAGGCGCAGCTTACGCGGATTTGCCGTTGCTGGACCGTTTCGAGCAGGATGTAACCGGCTTCGTTGAAACCGGCGACATTGTCGAGGTTAATCCGGCCACGGGCAGACTGACAATCATCAGGAGGACGCAAGATGACATTGACAGCGCCACCTCATAAAGCTATAAAGCTATATAGTTTATGGATGTAGGTCCCGTTCATGGCCTTAATGAGCCGGTGTCAACGGGATTGGGGGGACATGCGAACGTGAGCCAAACTCACAACACATCTTCCATTGCACAGCGATTTTCGCAATCGTCGGCCTTTGGCATGGAGAGGGTTCCGAAATATCTCCGATTGTCCAATGCCATGCTGGACGCGATTGAATCCGGCGAATACAGACCAGGTTCAAAGATGCCGGGTGAAAGAGACCTGATGGATACCCTGCCCATCAGCCTGGGTACAATTCAAAAGGCAATGAACGCTCTTGTGGAACAGGGCGTTGTCTTCCGGCGCGCTGGGATGGGCACGTTCGTTTCCGGTGCTGCCTCGCAAGCCGATCTCTCAGATGAAAAAAAGGTCGCAAAGGTCGAACTGCTCCATTTCCGTTTCAGGTCAGACAATAGTCAACCACTTCTGCCCATATATCTGCACGTTGAGTCCATTGCGAAAATTGACCCCGTGGCGGAGGGACTCAAATTTCCCTGGGCGGAATTTCTGACTACTGGAAAATCGCTGGTTCGAATAGAGCGCATCATGAATGTTGCTGATCGCTTTAAAGGATTTACCCGGTTCTATCTGCCGTTCGAACGATGCGGATCCTTGCTTGAGCGAACTCCTGAGGAATTGAGCGGGCTGACCTTGCGCGAGTACCTCAACAAGACCTTCAACATGCCCACCTTTCGTTTCGAGCATCTGGTGCAGTGCGAACAATTCGCTCCTGATGTTTGCAAAAAACTGGGGCTTGCCGAGGGCAGCTTCGGCACATTCTGGCAAATCCTTGGCCGCTCCTACCGGGATGCGCCCGCAACCTACCAGCAGGTTTTTCTTCCCCCCGGCCACCTGCCTCTTGAGCTTTCGGAGAGGTTGGAATGACAGGTCCTGTGTCACATTCGGAGCCTTTCTCCCTTGTTCCGCGTTCAGTTGATCGCTCCATGGACAAGCCGCGCAAAAGCGGGGTGACGATGATGATGGACTGGGGCCTGCCGCTGGGCGCACAGCGGGAATGGCTCGATCTCAATGCGCCATTTATCGATCTGGCCAAGTTCGTTGCCGGCACTGCCCGGCTTTATGAAGAAGACTATCTGCTGCAAAAGATAGCGCTGTATAAAAACCATAATGTGCATCCGTTTATCGGCGGCCAGTTCCTCGAATATATATATGCAACGCAAGGCCTGGCAAGCGCGAAACCGTATTTTGAAGAAGCTAAACGACTTGGTTTCGAAGCAATTGAAGTGTCGGACAATTGCGTGCCGCTGGACAGTCAGGCGCGCCGGACCCTGATACGTACTGCCGTAGACTGCGGCCTGGAGGTCCATGGTGAAGTCGGCTCGAAAAGCGAAGACACCGGTGCAGCAACACTTATTGCACAGGCGGAGGAATGTTTTGATGCCGGAGCGGACGTCGTTCTGGTGGAGGGTGCAGAGCTTCTCATCAATGGTGAGCCCAACCGGGCGTTACTGAGCGAGCTTCGCGACGGCCTTGATGTGAGCCGGGTGATTTTCGAGTTGATCGGACCGTGGGTACCCGGCACGCATAATTGCGACGTTTATGATCTTAAGAAATTTCTGATTTCGGAATTTGGCCCGGATGTCAATCTGGCCAATGTAATGCCTCATGATGTTTTTGAAACCGAAGCCTTGCGCGTTGGTCTCAGTGTCGTGGGGCCGGATTGTCTGGCAGTGGCGGCGGAGTGAGGTGGAGGAAAATCCCCGACGCGATCAAACAAGTGACGAGAGTTTAAAAACCGGTCCATACAATAATATCGGGCCATTCATCGAGCAGCATAAAAAAGGGAGGAATACCAAGTGACGAAAACTTTTAAAAAACATCCAATTCGCAGAATTGCCGCCAGTGTGGCAATCCTTGCGATCGCCGGGACTTCTATACCGGTAACCGCTTTTGCACAGGAAGCCAACCAGGTGAGATTTGCCCAGCAATTCGGGCTGCTTTATCTCCCCATGCATGTGGTCGTTGACAAAAAGCTGGTGCAGGGCTGTGCGTCCAAAGCCGGCCTTGGCGACATCAAGGTCACCATGCATCGCTTCAGTGGCGGTGCCGCTGTCAACCAGGCTCTGTTGTCTGACAATGTGGATTTTGCAGCCGGGGGTATGGGCCCGCTTCTGAAGCTCTGGGACAAAACCAAAGGTCGCCTTAATGTTCGCGCCATGATGACGCTTTCAGCCATGCCGCTCAAGTTGAATACCAACGATCCGCGGGTCACCAAGATTGAGGACTTTGTCGGACTGGAAGATCACAAAATCGCAACACCTTCGGTCAAGGTATCAATACAGGCGGTGGTTCTGCAAATGGCCGCAAAGAAAAAATGGGGCGCAGATCAGGCATTCAAACTTGATTCGATGACGGTTTCGATGAAACATCCCTCAGCAATGGCAGCCCTTATGGCCGGTGGTCAGGCGGTGAAGAGCCATTTTGCCACTCTGCCGACTTCTTTTATGGAACTGAAAAGTGACAAAATACGCACAGTTCTCACTTCTTATGATGTGCTCGGCGGACGCCATTCCACCGTTGCCATGTATAATAAGGAGAAGTGGAAAAAATCCAATCCCAAGCTTTATGACTGCGTTGCCAGTTCATATCGCACGGCGATTGACTGGATCAACGGCAACAAGAAAGATGCAGCAGCACTGTATGTTCGCTTCACCAAATCCAAGCTGGCACTTGCCGATGTGGAAAAGATGATCGGCGATCCCAACGAGATGCTGTATTCGTACAAACCGGAGCGGACCATGGAATTTGCGAAATTCATGAATTCCATCGGCTCCATCAAGAATATGCCAACGAGCTGGAAAGACTACTACTGGGAAAATAACTACGATCAGGACGGTAGTTGATCTATGAATACGAAAAATACAACTGCAGCGGGCTCCACGCCCGCTGCAGCTGACGCCAAACCGATTCTTGAGGTTGACGGGGTCACGCTTCAGTACAAGACCAAAGAGCATCTGATCACCGCGACATATCGCGTCGGGTTCGATGTCTATCCGGCTGACAGGTTCGTACTTCTCGGCCCCTCAGGCTGTGGCAAGTCAACCCTGCTGAAGGGCATTGCCGGTTACATGAAGCCGGTGGAAGGTGCCATTCGTCTCAAGGGTAAGGAAATTTCCGACCCCGGACCCGACCGGGTCATGGTGTTTCAGGAATTCGACCAGTTGCTGCCGTGGAAGACAGTCAAGCAAAACATCACTTTCGCGCTTCAAAATGGTGGTAAATCCAGCAGTGCGGCTGAGGCCAACGATATCGCCATGGAGTATATCCAGAAGGTCAAGCTGAGTGGTTTTGAAGACACATATCCGCATATGCTGTCAGGCGGTATGAAACAGCGCGTCGCGATAGCGCGCGGTATGGCGATGGAGCCGGACGTGTTGTTGATGGATGAACCATTCGCAGCACTTGATGCGCTTACGCGTCTGCAAATGCAAAAAGAGCTGCTGCAATTGTGGGAGGACACCCACTTTACGGTGCTGTTCGTAACCCACTCCATTGAAGAAGCGCTTATTGTCGGCAGCAGAATTTTGGTACTCTCCCCCCATCCCGGTCAGGTCAAGGCCGAACTCAACGCCTTTGATCTCAACCACGAAAATGTCGGCACCAAAGAGTTTACCAGGGTGCAGCAGCGCATCCACGACATGTTATTCGCGGACAGAATCCTGGAAGATGAAATTCAGGCCGGAGACAAGAGCTGATGAGTAAAATTCCCGACGTTCTTGTCCGCCCGGAATTTGAGGCCAGCGACCTTGGCAAAGCCAGTAAGGCGGATGTTGCGCGCAAACTGACGCTGATGGAGCGCATATCGGACATGAATTCCGTGCGCAAGCTTTCCATCCTGGTGATGCTGATCATCGTATGGGAAGTTTATTCGCAATTTAGCGGTGTTTCCGAGTTGATCATGCCGAAATTCTCGGCGACCGCATTAGCACTGGCCGATGCCGTGTTCAGCGAACAACTTCTTTATATGGTGTGGAATTCAATCACCGTACTGATAACCGGCTATGTAATCGGTATCGTGATTGCAACTTTGCTGACCACAGCCGCGGCGACAACGCGTTTTGGCAGTGATATTCTCTCGACGCTAACAGCAATGCTCAATCCGTTGCCCGCGATTGCTCTTTTGCCGCTGGCTCTGTTGTGGTTCGGGCTCGGTGCCGATGCTATTATTTTCACGCTGTTGCATTCGGTTATCTGGCCGGTTGCCCTTAATGCACATGTGGGTTTTATGAGCGTCAGCGAAACCCAGCGCATGGTCGGGCGCAATTACGGCCTGCGCGGTATTGTTTACGTCGTCAAGCTTCTTATCCCTGCCGCTTTCCCGCAAATACTGATGGGTCTTAAAATCGGCTGGTCCTATGCGTGGCGCACGCTGATTGCAGCCGAACTGGTGTTCGGCGGCTCCATCTCGGATACCAGCGAAGGAGCGTCCGGTGGTCTTGGCTGGTTCATTTTCGCCAGCCAGATGGATTTGCGCATCGCTTATGTATTTGCCGGATTGTTCATGGTCATTTTAGTAGGCGTTGTGGTTGAAACCGTCGTCTTTAACAAAATCGAGAGCCTTACGATCCGCAAATGGGGGATGCAGGCACGATGAACACTCCGGTAAAAAATGAAAAAAACTCAATTCCGCAACTGGTCTTCCGTCCGGAATTTGAAGTTTCAGGTATTGAACAGGCGCAAACGACTGAAGTTGCGCGCAAACTGTCAACGCTTGAGCGCATCTGGAATATCGACGGCGTTCGCAAGTTCACCATTCTGCTCAGTCTGGTCGTTGCCTGGCAGGTCTATACGGTTGGATTGGATGTCGAACCTTTAATGCTGCCGAGTTTCTGGGTGTCTTTTTCGACGCTGATCAGGGATCTGTTCTACAGCGATCTCATTTGGAAGGTCTGGTTTTCGATAAAAGTATTGCTCATCGGCTACACTGCCGGATTGTTCCTGGCCGCTATCCTGATCCTGTGGGCGACTGTTTCACGGTTTGGCAGTGACTTTATTTCCATGTCAACCGCCATGTTCAATCCGTTACCCGCCATTGCTCTTTTGCCCTTGGCCATGCTGTGGTTTGGCCTTGGCACAGCAAGCCTGGTGTTCGTTCTCATCCACTCGGTTTTGTGGGCGGTGGCCCTCAGCACCCACAGCGGCTTTGAAGGTGTAAGCCAGACTTTGCGGATGATCGGGCGAAATTATGGCTTGAAAGGTTTCGGCTATGTCTGGAAAATTCTCGTTCCCGCAGCCTTACCCTCAATCCTTGCCGGCATGAAAATTGGCTGGGCGTTTGCCTGGCGAACGCTGATTGGTGCCGAGTTGGTGTTTGGTGCATCATCAGGCAGCGGCGGCCTTGGCTGGTACATTTTCGAATCGAGCCAGAACATCGATACAGACGGCGTTTTTGCCGGTCTGTTTATGGTCATTCTGATTGGATTTTTCGTAGAAAATATAGTGTTCAGGAATATTGAGCGTCGCACCGTTAACCGGTGGGGCATGCAGCGTTAGGAGAACATCATGACAATGTCGTTGAAAAAGACAGGTAATGCTTTTGTTGCTGAAGTCGAGGGCATTGACCTGTCAAAGCCTGTGGATGCCAAAACAATTGCAGCAATCCGTCAGGCGTGGTGGGACCATTCAATTCTGGTGCTGCGCGGTCAAAAAATTACCGAAGAACAACATATTGCCTTTTCCCGCCATTTAGGCGACCTGCAGGATCACACCGTAAAGGATTGGCTTTTACCTGCCCATCCCGAAATACTCGTGCTGTCCAACCGCGGGCGCGGCGGTGTCAAGCCGCTGGATAACGGCGGTGCCTATTGGCATTCCGACATGACATATGAGCTTGTTCCGCCGATGGGGTCGATACTGCACGGCCTTATCGTGCCACCCGAAGGTGGCGATACGCTCTATACCGACATGTACGCAGCATATGCGGCGCTGGATGATGAAACCAAGGCGTTGATCGAAGGGCGAACTGCCATTCATTCCTACCGCCACCGCTATATGAAAATGGCCGAAGGTGGAAAACGTGCCGCACCAACGGCGGAGCAACTGGCCCAGTGGCGCGACACTGAGCATGGAATTGTGCTCACGCATCCTGAAAGCGGACGCAAGGCGTTGTTCGTCAATGAGGGGTTCACGGTTTCAATCAAGGGGATGGAACCTGCCGAAAGCGAGGCTCTGCTGGCACGGCTCTACGCTCACGCCGTTCAGCCTGAATTTATCTATGCCCACAAATGGCAAGCCGGTGACATTGTGATGTGGGATAACCGCTGTACGATGCACTGTGCCACGCCTTACGATTTTTCTGCACATGAACGAACCATGCATCGAACGACGATCAAAGGTGCAGCATTGCGCCAGGCTGCTGCGGCCTGAGAGGGGCATAACTGATAAGAATTCCGTATTTACGGTGTAATGTTGTTGCATTTCGCCCGGTGGCCATCTGTGTGCCTGAACCGGGCCGGAAAATTAAAGGAGAATGAGGTGGAGGCAAGCCATAACCAGTTTCTGGGCAATCTTTCAGGGAATATCCCGCTGGAACTTTCAGGGACCGCAACCATAGAGCCATCGGGTGCAATTGAGGCTGGCTCCTGGGCTACCTTTACACTTACCTATACAGCGGGCTTTTACGGCATCGATGACAGTGGCAGCCTCAAAATTGTGTCGCGCTTCGCCTCTGACCAGACCAATCCCCAGTTCGATGATCCCACCGCACCGGGTTACACCACTGTCACCGCCAGCAACAATGCCAAACTGGAGGTCCGCTACGACCCCAAGGGCAATGTCAGACCCTGGGACAGAACGCTCTATATCAAAATCGTCAACGGCTTCATGAAGGAAGGTGATACAATCACCATCGTCTTTGGCGACCAGAGCGGCGGCTCACCCGGCATGCGGCTGCAGACATTTTGCGAAGACACATTCGAATTCCGCGTCCTCGTCGATGCCATCGCCACCTACACCTATGCCTCCTTACCTGACCAGCCGGTAATCTCCATTGTACCGGGTCCGCCCGAGACCTGGCGCGCCATTGCACCGACAATGCATCCGGTGGGGCAGCCGTTCCGGCTTTGTTTGAAGGCTGAGGATAAATGGGATAATCCGAGCAACCAAATCAGCGCAAGCGTCAAGTTACGCTGCACCCCGCCCCTGCCGGGTCTGCCCGAAAGCGTGTCGTTTGTTCCCGGTGAATTCTCGCATGTAGTGGAGGGGCTCAAGGCGGATGTGCCAGGGGTCTACACTATTGAAGTTCTGGATGACGCCGGTGACATACTGGCGGTGAGCAATCCCATCCGCATCGTTGAGCAAACTCCGGACCAGTTGCTGCATTTCTGGGGCGATGTGCATGGCCAGAGCGAGGAAACTATCGGCACCGGCAGTGCACGTGAGTACCTCGAATTCGCGCGCGACAAGGCGTTTGTCGATGTCACCGGCCATCAGGGCAACGACTTTCAGATCACCAAAGAATTCTGGGCCGAACTCAACAACTTGATTGGTGAGTTTAACGCGCCGGGAGAATTCGTCACCCTGCCCGGCTATGAATGGTCGGGAAACACATTTCTCGGTGGCGACCGCAACGTGTTCTACATGACAGAAGACAGGCCAATTTACCGCTCCTCGCACGCCCTCATAAACGATCTTAGCGATGCTGAAACCGATTGCGGCACCGCTGCCGAGTTGTTTGAAAAGCTCATCGAAAATGGCGAAGATGCCGTCTGTCTGGCGCACTGCGGTGGCCGCTATGCTGACGTAAAAGTGGCTCATGATGGCCGGGTGGAAACAGCTGTTGAAGTCCATTCCTCATGGGGAACTTTTGAGTGGATTTTGCACGATGCCCTTGAGATGGGCTATCGCATGGGCGTTGTCTGCAACTCCGATGGCCACAAGGGCAGGCCCGGTGCAAGCTACCCCGGCTCAGCCAAATTCGGCGCCATTGGCGGGCTTACCTGCTTCCTCACATCAGAATTGACGCGGGCAGCAATTTTTGACTGTTACCGCAAGCGGCACCACTATGGCACCACCGGCAACCGCATGATCCTTGATGTTAAAGCGCGCTTCGAAGCAGAGGGACAACTCTACCATGATGATCCCGCACTTGGAGACGCGCAAGGCAGACCGTCACGCGTCGCCATAATGGGCGATATCGTGCAACTGCACTCAGGTGGTACGGTGCTCGAAATTGATGTGGTCGGCTCGGCACCAATCGAACGGGTTGATATTTTCAACGGTCTTGAGCATGTATCGACACATCGCCCCTACACCGAAGACGAGTTGGGTAATCGCATCCGGGTGATCTGGGAGGGTGCTGAATATCGTGGCCGTTTCCGCCAGGTTATCTGGGATGGTCAGGCCGAAATCAAGGGCAATAACATGACCCGGGCAAGCGGCATCAACTTTCTCAACAAAGACAAAAAACTCGATATGACCAGCGGCAACTTGCTGCAATGGAAGGCGCTTACCACCGGGAATTATGGCGGTTTTGATGCCTGGCTTGAAGACGCAAAAAACGGAAGCATCAATATTCAGACACCGGTGATGACGCAGAGCGTTGATATTGCTGATATTGGCTTTGATGATATCGTGTTCGATGCAGGCAAGCTTGGCCGCAAGCTGCGGCTGTTCCGTTTGCCAAACGAAAATTCTCACCTCGCCATGACAATTGAGCAGGACATAGAACTAACTGATACGGGCGACAATGCCCTCTATGTCAGAGTTACCCAGGAGGATGGCCACCAGGCCTGGTCGAGCCCGATTTATATTTTCAGGTAGATATGAAACCGAGCAATCTTATCATCATCATGTCTGACCAGCACAACCGCAGGCTGGCGGGGTGCTATGGTCATGACATTGTCAAAACTCCTAACCTTGACCGGGTGGCGCAAGAAGGTACGCGGTTTGAGGCAGCTTACACGCCGTGTCCGGTCTGTGTCCCGGCACGGGGCGCTTTTGCAACCGGTAAATATGTCCATCAGATCGGACTGTGGGATAATGCCATGCCGTTTGACGGCTCATTGCCCAACTGGCATGCGCTGTTGCGCGATCGCGGACATCAGGTGGTTTCAATCGGAAAGCTTCATTTTCATTCCAGTGACGATGACAACGGATTTTCCGACGAGCAGATCGGTATGCACATTATTGATGGCGACGGCGATTTACTCGGCCTTGTGCGTGATGAGGATATGCCCAAACGTGCCGGGGCCTACAAGATGGCCCGCATGGCGGGGCCGGGCGAATCTGTTTACACCACCTATGATCGCGAGATTGCGGCGCGCGCGCAGGTGTGGCTGCGTGAGGAGGCCGGAAAATATACCGACAAGCCCTGGGTGCTGTTTGTTTCCTTCGTCTGCCCGCATTTTCCACTAACGGCACCACCGGAATACTTTTACCCTTATTATGATCAGGATTTACCGGAGCCAAAACTTTACGCTTCGCGTAATGAGCCGCTGCATCCGTTCCTGGAGGACTACCGTAAATCCTTCGCCTATGATGATTTTTTTGAAACTGCGGATATGGTCAAGCGCGCCCAGGCGGGATACCTCGGCCTGTGCAGTTTTCTCGACAACAATATCGGCAACGTTCTTCAGGCGATGGAGGATGCCGGGTTGAACGGCACTACGCGCGTTGTTTACACTTCTGATCATGGTGACAATCTGGGAGCACGCGGGCTATGGGGCAAATCGACCATGCTGGAGGAATCAGTAGGCGTGCCGCTAATCATGAGCGGTCCCGATATTCCCGCTGGCATGTCAGTGGATACGCCGACCAATCTACTCGATCTTTATCCCTTCTTCATGCAATGCGCAGGCGAAGCTTCACCCGATACCATCAGTGATGACCACCCGGGCATCGATGTGATGCGGCTGATTGCCGGGGAGGAAAAGAGCCGCGCGGTATTTTCCGAATACCACGCCATGGGCTCGAAAACCGCCGCCTACATGATCCGCAAAGGCGCATACAAACTTATCTATTACGCCCATTACCCGCCGCAACTGTTTGACCTTGAAAGCGACCCGGAAGAACTCAATGATATTGCAGAAGATGCCAACGCCAAGCCTGTTCTGGACGAGTTGACGGCTGAGTTGTTTAAGGTTTGCGACCCTCATGCCATCGACACCGAAGCCAAAGAGGCGCAGAAAAAACTGCTGCAGGAAAAAGGCGGGCGCGCAGCTGTTATTGAGCGCGGCGATCTGGGATTTTCCATGCCACCCGGGGTTAAGCCGGAGTTCGATTAAAGCGCTCCATCAACACGCGACCGGCACGGCGAAAATTATAACGCCCATCAAGTAACCCGTGGCGGGGATGGTAACCACGGTCAATATCAGCAAACGTATCGAATTGCAGGGTGGTGTATTTTAAGCCGGACGCAAGGTTTACGGCTTCTTCGACGCGCATTGAAATTATCTCATCGTCAAAGCTGGCAATTGCCGGGTTGACATTGGCGAAGCGGATATTGGCGACCACCTTCACCCCATTGTCGTTTGCCAATTGATCCAGCTCACCCAGCCGCGTGGCAAGATCATCCTCGAGATTAACCTGAAAGACCAGCGCCTTGATGAGGCCGGTAGGGTCAATTCCTCGCAGTGCCGCAAGCAGCACGTGGCGGTCGTCCCATTTGAATCCAAAGCTCACCGAATGGGCGAATGTTGAGCCGTGTTTGGGTTCATCGGCAGAGGAATGAAATTTTCCAAGGTGAATCTCTGGCCCTGTTCCAGGCTCAAAAGCTTTCACAGCATCGCCTATGTCCGAAAGGTCAGCAGCGCAGGAAACAAACTCCACCGCATCAATCAATTCAGCGTTTTGGCAGCACTGCTCCCATACGGTTTTCTCCGGCACCCCGGCGCAGAAAAAAGTAAAGCTGCATCCAGCGGCGTGATAATCCTGAACCCGGGCACCATACTCCTCGTCAAGCAAATCGGACAGCGGTGTTCTGATGCGGCTGATGCCCATCTGCCACAGGCGCAACAAGGGATAGTCGTTGCGGGCGCGCTTGCGCGAAAACTCCTCCATCGGGCCGTTGTAAGGCATGTCCATCGACCTCGCCCAGCCGTGACGCAAATGCACGGTGACGGGGTTCATTGTTCCACCGCCCGGAACGGTATCCGGCTCAATAGCCACACCTTCATCGAGGCCCTGACCTTCGGTAGGATAGACCCTGAGCCGGTGTCCGCGCTCAAAGACATCTATCATCGCATAGCTGAATTTGCCGGTATCATTGCGGCCATACTGGTCGGCCGGACCAATACCATAAAGCTCACTGTAATCCTGCCGGGTAAAACTCGTCGGCGGCAGACAGTAAAGTTTCATGTCCGCAATGCGGTTATAGAAAAACTGGTGCACATGACCGGAAAAAACCGCCTCCACATTGTAGCGCTCAAGCAGACCAAGCAGCCACGAGCGGCCCGGCTCGCCGTAATTGTCATAATGCGACGGTTCTGATGCATCATCGATGAACGGCGGGTAATGGGAAAACAGGATTGTCCGCTCAGCTGTGTTCTGGGCCAGATCGTTTTCAAGCCACTGTCGCTGGCTTTCCTCAAAGCTGTTGGCGGCATTGACGAGGGACGAATTTACGACAACAAAATGCACACCGCCATGGTCAAAACTGTAGTGGCCGGGACCGAAATATTTCTGGTAAATTTTGATACTGTGTTGATCGACCGGGGCCGCCGGCGTGGCCGGCATGGGTTTGTCGCCAACGTCATGATTGCCCGCAACGAAACGCAGACCTTTGGCGATCGGCTCCAGGATCGACAGAGCTTCATCCGCAGCCGATCCATAGCTCGGCAAATTTGGCAGCGGATGCACCATGTCGCCCAGATGAATGGTAAAATCCGGTGCATGGCGGGCGATTGCCGCAACAGCAAAACGCGCCCGCCCATTGGCAAGCTCATTGACCGCAAAAGGCGATGACTGATCGCCTTGCGCCGGGCGAATATGCGTATCAGTAATAATTGCAAAAGTGAACAGGAGGGACCCAGGGGTGTTGTGTTCAGTGATGATTTTCAATGTTTCAGACATGGTCAACCGGGCATCCTTCGCTATCGTCAGGTTAACTTGCTGGTCAGATTTATCAATACATTTTACGTTTAGAAAATGAACAAAATTTTTAAATACGCTATCAGTTTTCCCCGGCAGTCATTCAAAGCAAGGCACGGTGGAATTGACCCATTAAAATGTAGTGGTGCGGACCTGATCTGACGGTTACCGGTTTTTGCGGTTGTGTCTGTCAGGTCCTGTTCCGTTTATGAACTTTTCCTTCCTGATTTCATTGTCGGCTGATCTTGTGTGCGTTCAACCGTGAGGGGAGCTATCTTGAGTTGGTCATAGGACAACAGCAGGTATTTACCGTCCGTGCCAAGCTGAACCGCTCCGGGACTAAACATCCAGCATGCGGTCTGGCTGTATTTCCATTTCATGCTTGGCTACTGACTTCTCAATGTAGTTGTTTGGCTGGCTTGACGGGTCGAAGGTCAAGGTCGAGAGCTTCTTCCAGCAACAAAGCACCTGCAAGCAGGTCAGCCTCACCGCGAGCACGGCCAACTATCTGCAAGCCGACAGGCAGGCCGGTTTTGGTGAAGCCGCACGGCAGTGACAATGCGGGCAGGGAAACAAGTGTTATTGCGTAAGCGATGGCCAGCCAATCGATATAGCTGGTGAAGGCAACGCCATTGCAGTTCTCCACGTAGCGTTGTTCAACCGGGTAAGGAGGAACGATTGTGGCGGGTGTCAGCAAGAGGTCGAAATCTTCGAAAAAGCTCATGGCGTTTTGACGAAGAACAACCCGAGCCCGTTTTGCCCTCAAAAGATCATCCATTGTCAGGTTAATGCCTTTTTCAATATTATCGATCAAATCAGGATTCAAACTTTCCCGGTGAAAACTCAGGAGTTCACCGCGGGCTGATGCAAAATCGTAGGCACGCAATGTCTGGTAGGTTTCATGAACACCGGTAAAATCTGGTGCAGCTTCTTCAACAATCACGCCAATGCCCTGGAATCGAAGAGCAGCACTTCTGCAGATTTCAGCGATCTCCGGGTCGACTGGTGTAATGCCAAGATCGACACTGAAAGCGATTTTGACCGGTTTGCGACGCTGGCGCGCTTGGCGCAGAAACGACGATTTCGGCTTTGGCAGGGACATGGGATCTTGTGGGTTTTCGCCTGACATAGCATCCAGAAACAACGCGGTATCCTCAACATTACGGGCCATTGGACCGCTCACCGCAAGTGTTTGATAAGGATTGGGGGTCGGCCCCTGTGCCACTCGGCCCAGTGATGGCCGCAGTCCAACAACACCGCAGAAACTTGCCGGATTACGAAGAGAGCCGGCATTGTCAGAGCCTTGCGCCAACCAGGCCGTACCCGTTGACAATGATGCGGCAGCACCACCGGATGACCCCGCAACGGACCGGGACAGATCATATGGATTGCGGGTGGTGCCAAGGACTTTGTTGAATGTATTGGCACCGGCACCGAATTCCGGTGTGTTGGATTTGGCAAAGACAATGGCGCCTTCGGTTTCCAGCCGCTCAACCATTACATCGCTGTGATCCGAGATATGATCGGCATAAACAGGAGAACCGAATGTCGTCCGCATACCCTTGACATGTGTCAAATCCTTGATTGGTATCGGCAGGCCACACAGGGTTCCCCGATTTTCCACTGGCAGGCGCAGCAATTGATCGGCGTGAACTCTTGCGCGATCAAAGCACAGTATCGGCAGTGCATTAACATCGCCATCAACCTCGCCAATGCGTGTTTCAAGCGCATCAAGAAGGTCGTGCGGGGAGATTTCTTCGCGGCGAAGTGCTGAGACAATATCCACAGCCCTTGTTTCGATAATGTTGTTCATTTTTGTACTCATGATGTCATGAACGAATTCAGCATTTTTTGACCGGCTCACGCATTGTGAAACTCCGGAATAATCCAGTCCTTGCCGGGCTCGGCGGCCAATAGCGTTTTTGTATATTCGTGTTCAGGTGCGCCAAACACCTTGCCGACACCACCGCGCTCGACAATCTCGCCATCCTTCATGACAATAATATTGTCGCAAATCTGTGCTGCCACGCGCAGATCATGGGTGATAAAAAGGACAGTCAGGCCGAAGCTGTCACGGATATCATTGATCAGCGCCAGCACTTCTTTTTGCACCGATACATCAAGTGCCGACACCGCCTCATCCGCGATCAGCACCTTGGGCTCGACCGCAAGAGCGCGTGCGATGCAGATCCGCTGCCGCTGGCCACCGGAAAATTGGGACGGATAACGGCTCATGCAGTCGGGATCGAGACGGACAATTTCAAGCAGTTCGCGCGCGCGCTTCAGCGCTTCTCCACGAGGCACACCGAAATTAATCGGTCCCTCGATGATCAGATCACCGATAGTTCGGCGTGGATTGAGCGATCCATAAGGATCCTGAAAGACGATCTGAATGTCTTTTCGATGTTGGCGCAATGCGCCCTTGCTCAATCCGGCGAAGTCAACGCCGTTGATATCAATTTCTCCGCTATCAGGATCAATCAAACGGATCAGGCAGCGTACCAATGTGGTTTTGCCGGAGCCGGATTCTCCGACAATGCCAAGTGTTTCTCCCCGCCGAACCGTGAAATCCGCCGCCTTGACCGCGTGGACCGTCCGGCCCTTGCCAAACAGGCGGCCGGGAGATTGAAACGTCTTGACTACCTTATCGGCCCTCAGGGCGACAGGATTGTCCTGAATGGGCCGCTCTGGCCGCTCACTTTTTCGCGGCACCGCCGCAATCAGGAGTTTTGTATAAGGGTGCCGGGGTCGGTTCAGGACTTCATCGGCGCTGCCCTGCTCGACAATGTGGCCATTTTGCATAACAACAATACGGTCGGCGATCTCGGCCACAACGCCGAAATCATGGGTAACGAACATGATCCCCGCACTGTGAGTGGTTTTCAGTTGTTTGATCAGTTTCAGGATCTGCGCCTGTGTGGTCACATCCAGTGCCGTCGTCGGTTCGTCGGCGATCAACAGTTTGGGATCCAGCGCCAGCGCCATTGCGATCATGACACGCTGACGCTGACCACCGGAAAGCTGGTGGGGATAGGCGAAACGAAGGTGCTCGGGATCCGGGAGTTTAACCTCATCAAGAAGCCGCAGCACTTGTGACCGGCGTTGCGATGCACTCATTCGGCGATGCTTCTTGAACACTTCCTCGATCTGGTTGCCGACCGTGTAACAGGGATTGAGCGCCGACATAGGTTCCTGGAAAATCATCGCCATGCGGTTGCCACGCAACTTCTTGCGGTCTTTCTCCGGCAGGGTGAGTAAATCCTGTCCCTCAAACATAATCCGGCCTGAAGACGGATTGAGAGTTTTCGGCAACAGACCCATGGTGGCAAAGGCGGTGACCGATTTACCCGAACCCGATTCCCCAACAACGCAGAGGATTTCTCCCGACCTTACCTCAAGATCGATGTTTTCGACTGCAAATGGCCGGTCGCCCCCGACTGGCAGGGTAATCGACAGGCCTTCGATGCTGAGAACGGCTTCAGTCGTACTGGAGCGTTTCATTCTAATTCCTCCCCTCCGGTGTCGTAACGTCACGAATGCCGTCTCCGAGCAGGTTGATTGCCAATACGAGAAGGAACAGGGCCGCGCCTGGTACCGTAATCATCCAGGCCTTGAAAAACATGAAATCACGACCTTCCGATACCATCAGCCCCCACGATGGAAGCGGTGGCTGTACGCCCATTCCCAAAAACGACAAAGCCGCCTCAAGCAGAATGGCATGGGCCATTTCAAGGGTTGCCACAACGATCAGGTGATTACTGATATTGGGCAGGATGTCTTTAAAAATAATGCGTGGTGTACTTGCGCCCAAAACCTCGGCTGCAGCAACATACTCCATGTTGCGCACCTGCAGCGTGGCGGCGCGCAACACAACGGCAAAACGGTCCCAGATCAGCAATCCAAGCACCGTCACCACAACAATTAAGGAACTTCCAATCACGGAAACAACCGCGAGCGCCACCAGTGTGACCGGTAATGACAGCCTGTTGAGAATGAAAAAGCTGATCACGGTATCAACCCGACCGCCGAAATAACCGGCAGACACCCCTAGTACCGTCCCTATCACACCGGAAATCAACATGGCGGAAAACCCGATCAAGAGCGCGATACGCGACCCGTACATCAATCTGCTCAAATAATCACGGCCCAGTGAATCCGTTCCCAAAGGATGCACCCAGGTGCCAGTGGAACCCCAGATAGGGTCGATCAGTCTGTTGGAAAGATCCTGGGCATAGGGATCATGCGGCGCCAAGAGGGGCGCGAAAACCGCCATTAGAATGATAAAAATCAGGACCGCTGCACCAAACTGAAGGCTGTAATGCGTTTTGATCCGGGCAATCATCTGCTGGCGCGGCGTTGGCCGCAGATTTGGTGTTGATGGATTTTGTATGGTGGTCTTTGATGTCATGATTATAATCCTCAAGCAAGCCGGATGCGTGGATCGAGCCAGCCATTCAATAGATCGGCCAACAATGTGAGAAGGATGTAAAGCACCGCCAGCACCAGTACGATCCCTTGAACGACAGGAAAATCAGCGCGTTCAATCGACAGTAGCGCCAGATGCCCAACGCCTTGAATGGAGAATATGGATTCGACAATAATCGAGCCGCCAAGCATAAAACCCAGTTGCACAGCGGCGAGTGCCACCACCGGTATTACCGCATTGCGCAGCGCGTGTTTAAACAAGATGACGTGGGTATCCAGCCCCTTGGCCCTGGCGGTCCGAATATAGTCGGACGAGAGCACATCCAGCATGCCCGCACGTGTCAGCCGCATAATCGCAGGCGTGGCATGATAGCCAAGCGCGATGGCCGGCATGACAAAATGCGCCAGCGTGCCAGTACCCGATACAGGCAACCATCGCAATGTGACCCCGAAAAATATCATCATTACAAGAGAAAACCAGAATGTCGGCATTGCCTGGCCCATTACGGCGATAAACAGGCTGATACGGTCAAACAGGCTGTTGGGACGTACCGCCGCCAATACGCCCAATGGGACAGCAAGCAAAATGGCAAATCCGAGCGCGAATAATCCAAGCGTCAAGGTGATCGGAAGTTTTTCCGCCATCAATTCCGCTACCGGGCGCCGAAAGAACAACGAATCTCCCAGATCACCACGCACGATTTTTCCAGCCCATTCCAGGTATTGCACGACCAAAGGCCGATCAAGTCCATATAACTGGGTGATGTTTTTGATGTCGGCTTCCGTAGCACCTTCTCCGGCAATCGCGGTGGCGACATCACCTGTCATGCGGACCAGGCTGAAACTGATGATCGACACGGTGAACGCAACCAGCAATGCTATTCCAAGACGCTTCATTGTGAACGCAAGCATATCCAGTTCCTTATTATAGGTAGAAAAATGGGGCTCCAGTTCTGGAGCCCCAAATCCGCGCGTGGCATGTGACAATTAACGCGCCAGGGAGAAGGTCTACTTCCAACGCGCCGTGAAGAACCGGGGAATCTCGTCTGCCGCCGGTGTGAAATCGAGATCCTTGCTGAACGCATAGATATAGGCGTAGTTCCACAAAGAGAGCCAATAGGCCTGATCCGCAATCTTCTTTAGCGCCTTTGAGTAATTCTCGGTCCGAACCGCTGGATCAACAGAGGTGTCGCCCATTTCCAGCCAGTTTGCCACATCGTCATCGCGTGCAATGTCATTTGGTCCTTTTTTGAAGAAATGGCTGGTAATCGCCGAAATATCATTGATCGAATACGATCCCCAGGTCATGAAGTTGATTGTAGATTTGCCGCCAACCACATTGTCACGGGTGGGCGCATACTTATTAAACTTCATTACCGCCTTAATGCCGACAGCACGCAAATCGCCAATCATCGATTCTGCGAAACTCCGGTCGCGATAGGCGTCAAGCGGGACTGTGAAACCATCGGGATAACCGGCTTCGGCCAACAGTGCCCTGGCCTTCTCCGGGCTGTATTCATAAGTCGGCACATCGCTGATGCAGCCAACCTGCGTGGGATAACAAGCTGCATCAACAACATTGGCACCCTCGGGCAAGAGATTGTCAACCACAGCCTGGCGGTTGATTGCATGGGCAATCGCGCGGCGTACACGTACATCCTTTAATGGATGATCACCGGAACGGCCCGCCGCATCCATTTGCAAATACCCGATACGCATGGTCCCGCCACCGGTCACAGTCAGGTTTGGATTGGCTTTCAGGTTTTCACCCTGATCGCGTGACAGCTGCCACAACCAGTCTATACCCTCTGTCATCAATTCCGCCACCAGAGTATTGGCATCCGGGATGATACGGAATACCAGTTTGCCGATGTCTGGTTGTCCCTTGGGGCTCTGGGCATAATAAGAAGAATTCTTTTCGAATACAATTTTCTTGCCCGGCTCCACACTGGTGACACGATATGGCCCCGTGCCAATCGGGTTTTTGTTCATGCCCTCCGGACCAACTTTGGCATAATATTCATTCGGGTAAATCGGCAGAGGTCCGGCGATGAAATCGAGTGCCGCTGGAAACGTTTTTTTGAGATTGATGCGCACCCGGTAGGCGTCAATCTTCTCGGCATTCTTGATCCAGTTCACATTGCGCTGGTTCAGTACCTTGTTTTCCGGGTTGGAAATGAAGTTGAAGGTATAGACAACATCATCCGCGTCAAATACCTCGCCATTGTGAAATTTGATGCCCTTGCGCAGTTCGAATTCCAGCGTCAGTTCATCAATCCACTTATAGGATTTGGCAAGTGCCGGTTTGTAGCTGAAATCGACCGGGTCGCGATACAGCAGGCTATCCCATATGTGGCGTGCGAAAATGATGCCAATCCGATCCGTATTGAAATAGGAATCCATATTTTGCAGTTCGCGTGCAAGGCCGATATTCAGGGTGTCATCCGCTTTTCCTGCCTGGGCAGGCTCCGGCAGCACTGCCAGGCCTAACAGCACCGCGCCCGTCAAAGTGTATTTCAAATAATTCATTTTTATCTCCCATTGACATTAAGTATCGTTATGTAATACTTTATATTGATAATTTAATATGCGTATTATTTTTTGTACTGTCAAGATTTTACTGTGATAGCTTCAATGGTCTGCTGCCGCGGTCGGGATAAACTCACAAAATTGGAACAGAATGAACGATGCCGTGGAAGTGGTGAAAAACACCAAAAAAAACGACGACCAGCTTTTTGTCGAATCTGTTGAAAAAGCATTCAGGGTGCTGGAGGCATTTGATGCTGACAGACGCGATTTGGGGTTAGTGGAAATTATCAAACGCACTGGCCTTAACAAGAGCGCAGCCCAGCGGTTCACGCATACACTTCACCGCCTGGGATACCTTGAAAAGGATGCGTCATCGCGGCGCTACATGCTTTCGCGCCGGGTTCTGGAGAGCGCCAACAGTTTTTTGCATGTCGACCCATTGGTCAGCAAGGCCATGCCACATATTGTTGAGCTGCGCCGTCAACTCAACGCCCGTATCGGCCTTGGCTGCCGGCACGGATTAAGCGCTATGTATCTGATACCTTTGCTGAGTAACCAGGCAGCGTTTCGAACGGCCCATCCGGGGTTTCGGGTTCCATTGTTCTGCTCAACCACCGGCCGGGTTCTCCTTGCCTATCTCAAAGAGGAAAAAGCTCTGGCGATAATCAAACGCTGTGATCGAAAAAAAATCACACCAATGACAATCACCGATACCAGCGCCATCATGAATGAACTCGAAATTGTCCGCTCGCAAGGGTATTGCGTCACCGATCAGGAAATCCTTATGGGTGATATCAATCTCGCCGCGCCTGTCTTTAACGGCGCTGGCGATGTCGTAGCCACTATCACCGCAGCTTGTTCCAGAAGCAAATTTTCAAGAAAAGACATGGCAGCTAAAATTGCCCCATTGGTCATGGAAACGGCACGCATGATTTCGCCTGGTGGATAGTTGAGCTTTTGGTTGTTGTTTCGTCAGGGTACTGTCACATTGTTTCGCCAGCAAATCTTCCACATCCCGATAGCTGAGTGGAAGCTTGAAATACAACCAAATGGCATGTTGAATAATCGGCGGCGAAAATGGATGCCCAGGACAATGGAACCAGATCACAAATTGAAACTCAAAGTAAATCGAAAATGAAGAAAATCTTGCTGGTATTTGCTGTGACAACAGCAGTGTTACTGCTGGTGTTCTCAGCCGCAGAACAATATGCCGAACGCTCGGCAATACCACGATACTGCACCGATCAAACCGGGGTGATTGAGCGGGTTGGTATCATTTTGACAACGGGCGAACCTGTTGGACAGGCCAGCAAGCGACCTTTCATTGTCGCTGCAAAACTGATTTTTCTTGTCCCTCAACAAAGCGATGAGAACGTTACTGCATATATGGAGCGGTTACGCATTCATCTTATTCAAACCTGCATTGGCCGTTGAAAACCAATTTCGCCTTATTGATCTTGGTCAATTACAAAACATCATCAACAAGCATACTTCCCCTCACTAGGAAAAACAGTTTTGGGAAACGGCACTGCTATGGCGTCAAATGAAAACAGCGAAGTAATTGGCAAAACGATATTTGCACTCACTACCATTGCCATGCTGGTCTTTTTCTGGTGGCTGTTGATCTATGACCATGGGGTTGTATCCACCCATTGAGCGTGGCGGAAACAGAAAGAGGGAAAGCATGTTTTCAAATAAATGGGTGGTGTTAATTGCCGCCCTGATTGTGTGGACAGCTTATTTTCACACCATGGACTGGATGATCATGGAGGCCCAGGGCCTGCCGGTAAAATTCAACCTGATGCCACGGTAGCCTCTTATGAACTTTAGAAATTTTTCAAGTCTCTTCATCCTCCTTGCTGTGGCCTTGCTGGTTCTGTTTCCAGAACTTGTGCTTGCGGCAACCGATGCGGGCGACGTTGCAGCAGGCGCTCCCAGACCCGGCCGGGCAGATTACCCCAAAATAGCCGGCATTAACTCGCGCACCTTGGTCTGGGGTCTGGCGCAAATGCATTTATTCCTGGCAGCCTTCGTGCTCGCTGTGCCGTTATTTGCAATTTCAATGGAGTTTCTGGGCCATGTGACCGGTGATGAACGCTATGATAACATGGCATACGAATTCATGAGAATCACCATGTCGGCCTATTCACTGACGGCCCTGTTTGGCGGCTCTCTGGCGCTGGGATTGTTTGTACTTTATCCCCATCTGATGGGGTATCTGATGAAGGTTTTTAAAGGTCAGATGCTTCTTTACGCCCTGCTGTTTCTTTTGGAATCGGTGACGCTTTACCTTTATTATTATTCCTGGAAAGCCTTGCGTTACGGCAACGCCAAGTGGTGTCATATGTCTATCGGTCTTGTGCTCAATACCGTCGGGCTGACATTGATGTTTGTGGCCAACGCCTGGGCAACGTTCATGATGTCGCCCGCCGGGGTTGATCCCGCCACAGGTGCCGTGGTTGGCAGCGTATGGGAAGCCACCCGCAATCCCTTGTGGAACCCGGTTAATCTGCATCGATTTTTAGCCAATATCGCTTATGGCGGAGCCATTGTCGGAGGATATGCCGCCTATATGTTCCTGGCTGAGAAGAACAAGGAACTCAAAGCCCATTATGACTGGATGGGTTACACCTCAAATTTCATCGCCGTCGCCGGTTTTCTGCCCCTGCCTTTTGCCGGATACTGGCTCATGGCCGAAGTCTATGCCTATTCGCAGCAGATGGGCATTACCGCCATGGGCGGCATCCTGGCCTGGTTGTTTATCATTCAGGCGGTGCTTATCGGCACCATCGTGCTCGCCGCCAACTACTATCTGTGGTGCGGTCTGATGCGCACCGACCGTGGCGCTGAATACGCCAAATATGTCAAATATATAGCCGCTGTCATTGTCATCGGGTTTTTAGTCTGGGTGACACCGAACTCACTCATTTTGACCACTGAGGAAATCCGCCAGCTGGGCGGGGTTGGCCACAAGTTTCTGGGGCCACTTGGTATTATGCCTGCCAAGAATACAGCTGTGAATCTGATGCTGGTTTTTACCTTTCTGTCGTTTCAGATGTTCTATCGCTCCAGCCGCATACCCACCGT
This sequence comes from uncultured Hyphomicrobiales bacterium, assembly GCA_964625235.1. GTDB lineage: Bacteria > Pseudomonadota > Alphaproteobacteria > Rhizobiales > JAJFHR01 > JAJFHR01. Next base: position 25,906 of record CAZVAZ010000001.1, on the reverse strand, counting down.
CTCCTGGGCCAGGCAGGGAAACATGGTGATCATCGCACTTTACGTGATTGGTTGTGCCAATATTATTGCAGCGGGCATCTACGGCTATCTCACGCCGACAGTCTATAAAGTAGGCGCTTCGGTTCCTCAGGTGATAACCACACTGTCGATCATCATTTTTGCCGTCGTCATTGACGTCTTTATGTTACGGGGTGCCAAAACCACCAAGGTACATTGGGGCCGCATGCCCGAGCGTTCGCAATATGCTTTGTTCGTCCTGCCGGTGGCCTTCACCTGGCTGATGGGTTTGATGGGGTATATCCGCTCAAGCCTTCGCACCAACTGGCATGTTTACACCATCATGAAAGACAAATCCCCTGAAGCCTATATTCCCACAATTGGAGAAGCCGGCAATACAATCACGATCATCACGTTGAGTTTCATGGCAATTATGGTTTTCGTCTTCTGGCTTTCCAGGCTGGGTGAAACCAGGCAGGAAAAACCGGCATGACCTTCCTTCGCGTTATGGGTTTTTCGCTCTTTGTCCTGCTCATTTACACCGGGTTTGCCAATATATTGCCGCAAGTGCAGGGAGACCCGCCCGCAGAAGAGGAAATTGATACGGCCAGCCTCAATATGACGGGCATGGTATCGCTTGGGGAACAACTGTTTTCCGGTAAAGGCACCTGCACCCTGTGTCACAACAAGCGGCTTCGCGCTCCTGATCTTCTGGCACTCGATCTCGCCAGGGTTCTCCCCGAGCGCCTTGCTGATCCGCGTTACACCGGTGCTGCCAAAACCAAACAGGGGGCAGAAGCGATTGGCGAGTATCTCCATGAATCAATGCTGGATCCTTCGATATATGTGGTTGCTGGATTTGGCAAAAAGGGCTCCGGCGATACGATCAGTCAAATGCCAAAAATTGACTCGCCACCAATCTCACTGTCCGCTGTTGAGATAAATGCAATAACCGCTTTTATGCAGGACAGGGCCGGGCTCACACCCACAGTACCCCTGCCAAGTGCGGATGAAACACCTGTTACCAGCAGTGAAGACGGTGATGACGAAGAAGGCCCCGCAACCACAGCGGTTGCAGCGTTGGATAAGTTCAGTTGCGGTGCCTGTCATGATCTGGAGGGGTCTGAGGCCGATATCGGCCCCAAATTGAATGGTCTTTCCAAAAAAATGGATGATGCCAAGATTGCCGAAGCAATTATCAACCCCAATGCAGAAATCACCGAAGGCTTTGAGGCGGAAATAATGCCGGATGACTTTGGCGAGCAGATGCGGGTGAGCGAATTGAACCTGATCATTGATTATATAAAAAACCTGCCGGAATAACCATGAAGCGTTTTTTTTCACATCCCCTGTTTCTGTCTATTCTGACACTTGTCGGTGCCTACGTGCTGTTCACACAAATTATTTCGCCACCCTTACCGCAATCGATCGTCATTCAGTATATGATAATCATAGCGGTCGCAGTTGTCCTGGTAGCAACTTTCGAGAATACTAGCGCCAAAAGGTTCGCCGCGCCAATTACTACCCTTCTGGGCAGCCCGAAAATGGCCGTGGCCCGCGGGTTTGCCCTGATTGTGATTGTTGGTGGCGTCGCTGGCGTCACCTACAGCAAGATAAAGCCAACAACGGCCTCGCCGGTAGAACTGCGCACGGTGCACCCCGCACCACCTTCATCACTCAAGGTCTATGGCAAAACCTTCAACCTGCTCAAATTGACCAACCCGGTCCGTGATGCCAATCCAAAAGGTTCTGAAGGTTATCTAAAAGCGGTGGAAGAAGGCAGCAAACTTTACTACAGGAATTGTTTATTTTGCCACGGTGACACGCTTGATGGTGCCGGGATTTTTGCTCCGGCATTCAACCCCCGGCCGATTAATTTTCAGGATGTTGGCACTATTGCGCAATTGCAGGAATCATACCTGTTCTGGCGCATAACCACCGGCGGCCCCGGTCTGCCGCGCGAAGGTACGCCGTGGGCATCTGCCATGCCAGCCTGGAAAGAGACGTTGAAGGAAGATGATATCTGGAAACTCATCACATTCCTTTATGATTACACCGGCTATGCACCGCGATCATGGGAACTTGAAAAGCCCCAGGACAAGACAGCAGAGACTGCTGCTTCCTTAAAGAATACAGAAACTGAGGAAGCTTCAATCGGGACTGTTTACGCCAAACGCTGTGCCCAGTGTCATGGTGTGGAAGGTGATGGTGCAGGCCCGGCGGCTGAATTTCTCTACCCCAAACCGCGCGACTTCACCCTGGGCTCATTCAAATACAAGACAACCAGTGCAGATAATGAATTTCCCTATGACGACGATCTGCGCAAGATTATTCTGCAAGGTCTGCCGGGTACATCCATGCCACCATGGAAATCCTTTCTCACTCCACGCGAAGTGGACGGTCTGATATTGAAAATCAAGAAGTTTGGTGAGTGGGATGAAGAAGAGCTTGAGAACATACCCATTGATCCTGGCCAACAGGTAAAAACCTCGCCTGTGTCAATCGCCAAAGGCTGGAAATTGTTTGTGAAATCCTGCGCACAATGTCACGGGCTGTCCGGGCGTGGTAATATTACCTCCGGCAAAAAACTGAAAGATGATTGGCAAGACCGCATTTGGCCACGCAACCTGACACGACCGGAGACCTGGCGCTTCACCAAAACGGTGAAAGATGTGTTTGAACGTATCTCAACGGGTATTCGCTCCACTCCAATGCCTGAGCATACAACCGCTATGTCAACAGATGATCGTTGGAACATTTCCAATTATGTTATGTCGTTAAGAAACACCGCCGTTCAGCTGTCTCAGGGCGAAACAGTTATCAATGCCCTGCGCGTGGATGGTGAGCTTCCAACAGAACCAGGCGATCCTGAATGGGATAAAGCATCGCCGATGACATTTGCCATGGCGCCGAACATTATCAAGGAGCCGCGATTATTCTTTTCCCTGAACGACCAGGTCACAATCCGCGTTCTCTTCAATGACAAGAATCTGGCCATACGCGTTGATGTGGATGACCGCACCTATTCGGTGCCGGGAGACAAGCTGGAGAAACAATACAGACTGGCTGGTGTAAAGCCATCCCGCGATGCAATTGCTATTCAGTTGCCGCGAATAATTCCTGTTACAACCGAAAAGCCCGGATTTCGTCACGGCGATAAAAAACGTGCTGTTAACATGTGGTACTGGCAGGCACCGAGTGTTGAACCCAAAGACGATGCGCGCACCATATTGCTGGATGCAAACGGGCCCGATCTTCCCCCCACCCCACGTAATGCCGCAGGTGTACTTGCAGCAAAAGGCGTTTGGAAAAATGGACAGTGGCGGGTTGTTTTCAACCGCAGTCTGGTTACGGACAATGCGCTGGATTTACAATTTGAGGAAGAAAAATACATACCGATTTCCTTTGCCAACTGGGATGGGCTTGCAGGTGAAAAAGGTGGCCGCCATTCTCTTACCTCATGGTACTGGCTGAAGCTGGGCGCACGCGAAGACAGGTTAACCCTTTTCGCTGTTCCAGCCGGAACAGGTCTGTTTGCCGGCCTGTTGTTCCTGGGGTTGGTGCGGTTGCAGCGGCGCAAATTTTCTGCATAGCCTATAAGGCTGTTCGGAATTTTGGAAAAAAGACAAAATCCCCTGATTTTTTTCACTTAAACGCACGTTTACACTCGCACTCTTGACATTCGTCAATGACCACATATCGCATTGCCAGCGACAGTACCGCAGCATTTGTGGACGAGGTCTCGTCGACTCACCAGGAATAAAAGGGAGTAACGCCATGAAGACGTTCGGTAGCAAAACACAATGTATGCTGGCGCTGTCCGTGGGGCTGATTGGTTTTTTTGTTTTATCGGGTACCGTAATTGCTGGCCAGGACGGTCAGGGGCCAATAAAACAGATCAAGGTCGATGCCAAAAAAGCCGAACTGGGCAAACGTTTATTTTTTGACCCAAGGCTGTCCGGCGATGCCGCAATCAGTTGTGCCACCTGCCACCAGCCTGACAAAGGCTTCAGCGACGGTCTGGCTTTGTCCAAAGCCTATCCGGGTTCAAAAGGGTTTCGCAACACACCTACCTTGATAAATACCGCAGTCCGTAAAAACTGGTTCCTTGACGGTCGCATTGGCACCAATCTGAATGATGTCACACGCGAGATGATCACTGAAGATTACATCATGAACATGGACATGCGCCTGATGCAGGAGCGCCTCAAGCAGGACCCTGTATATGTAAAGATGTTTAAAGATGCTGGCTATGGCGAGCCTTCCAACGGTGCGGTCCGAAAAGCCATACCTGAGTATTTGAAAACACTGACTTCGCGCAACTCCCCCTTTGACAAAGGGTCCATGACAGCATCGGCCAAACGCGGATATGACTTGTTTAAAGGCAAAGCTCAATGTGCCGCCTGCCATAGCGGGGCAAATTTCACCAACGACAAAGCATATAATCTGGGTGTTCCGGAAAATCCGGAAATCTGGTCTGATCCAATGCGTCATATGACTTATGTAGCCTTTGGCACATTTATGGGCATTGAAAATATCATGAATATCCGCCGTGACGTCGGTGCAGGTATTATCAACCCCAAAGTCGATGGCTCCAATGTTGGAAAGTTCGTTACACCGACTTTGCGCGAATTGAAATTCACAGCACCTTATATGCACAACGGCATGTTTAAATCGCTATTTGAAGTGGTTGCTTTTTACAATCAAGGTGGCGGTGAAGACAAAAACAAAAACCCGGATTTAAAGCCGCTCAAACTGACATTCGTTGAGCAACAGGATCTTGTTGACTTCCTGGAGGCTCTGACAGGCGATCCACTGAACACCAAGGAATTTGTCTGGAAGAAAAAAATCCCCACCAATTATACCGCCATTAAAAACTGGCGCGCTGTAAAAAACTAGATCAAGGGAGATAATTCGATGAAATATACAAAGAAAATATCGGGTCTCCTTGCTGGAGCGCTCATCACTGCCATCACTGCTGGCATGGCATATGCGGGATCAGACGTGCCACCTTTAGCACCTCTGGGAGATCCTCCCATCCCACTGGATAACAAGCAGTCGGAAGTTAAAATCAAGCTTGGCAAGATGTTATTCTGGGACCCCCGGCTTGGTGGTGATGCATCCACCGGCTGTGTTACCTGTCACGAGCCCGATCAGGGTTGGGGGTTTGGTGATGCATTGTCACGCGGTTATCCCGGCACAGTTCACTGGCGCAACAGTCAAACGGTGGTAAACTCTGCTTACCTGTTGAAACTGTTCTGGGTCGGTGCAGCCTCGTCTTTGGAAAAGCAGGCTCCAAGTGCCGCCAAAGGGGCCGTTGCCGGCAATGGTGAAAATGATGTGATGGAAGCACGACTGGCTTTCATCCCGGAATACCGCAAACTTTTCAAAGAAGCATTTGGCACTGAATGGCCGTTGATTTCAGATGCCTGGAAGGCCATTGCATCGTTCGAACGCACGATGATCCACAACAATACACCATTGGATAAATATTTGCGTGGTGACAAAAAAGCCCTCAGCACTCAGCAGGTACGCGGCATGGAGCTGTTTAATGGCAAGGCTGGTTGTATTGCCTGCCATAATGGCGCTCTTGCCACCGACCAGAAATATTATAACCTGGGTGTACCTCCTTCCGAACGGTGGGAAGAAGACGGCCTGGCCCAAATCACCTTCCGCTATGAGCAATATGCCAAAGGCGTGACGCAGGAAATGTATCGTAAAATAAAAGACGATGCAGGTCTCTATTACCGCACCAAGCAAAAGGTCGACATGGGCAAGTTCAGGACCGCCCCTCTGCGTTATCTCAAGTACACCGCTCCTTATATGCACAATGGTGCGTTCTGGGATCTGACCGAGGTTGTTGAATTTTACAACCAGGGTGGCGGCGAAAATGATTTTACCGATGGCACCATGGCGAAAAGCAAATCGCCTTTAGTCAAGCCGCTGGGACTGTCTGAAAAAGAAGTCGAAGATCTGGTGGCTTTCCTTGATGCCTTCAGCGGGGAGGAACTGGTAATCGAACCACCAAAACTTCCACCATATGCGCCATTGCCCAATCCGGCAAAAAATTAAAGGGGACCCAAAATGGCCAAAACAACTGTCTATGAAAACATCTCGTCAAGAAAGAAATTGGCAAAACAAATCGGTCACAAGTGTCTGGTTTCACGCCGCAACTTTCTAATTGGTACGGGGGCGACAACCGCCACCGTGATGATAACCTTGAACGCTGGGACTGCCGAGGCGAAAAGTGTGCCCGCCCAGATCACCAATTACCCGCGTAAGTATATCTGTAAATTATCTGAACTGAAGCAGGATGAACCGTTTGACTTCAACTACCCTGATGAGGGCGCCTATTCTGAGAACATGGTGGTAAAGCTCGGCGTTAAAGCCGGCGGCGGTTTAGGTAAGGACCAGGATATTGTCGCATACAATTATGCCTGCACCCACCAGGGCAGCACACTGGAGGGAAGTTACAAGGCTGAAACCAAATCACTTGGAGCCTGTCCGCTTCATCTTTCAACTTATGACCTCACCCGCCACGGCATTTTGATCTCGGGTCAGGCTTACCAGAGTCTGCCGCAAATTTTGCTCGAAATCGAAGGTGACAGTGTTTATGCCACCGGCATTTTCGGACTTATTTTTGGTCGCGAAAACAATCTGCACAGCTAATTCGGGAGAAGAGAGTTATGTCAACACCTTATTATATTCCAGAAACAGATGTACCCCTGCCCCCCAAGGATGCGGATGTCATTTCAACAGCGTGCGATTATTGCGTCGTCGCCTGCGGTTACAAGGTTTATCGCTGGCCGGTAAAAGGCGGCAGGCGGGGGGGGGCCAAAGCTTCAGAGAATGCCTTTGGTGTCGATTTCCCCGTGGAAGTGCTCGGGCCCTGGGTTGCCCCCAACCAGCATAATATCGTGCTTCACGAAGATGAACCCCACCATGTGGTAATCCTGCCTGACAAGGACACTGAAGCGGTTAATACGGACGGTGATTCATCGCTTCGCGGTGGCTGTATCGCACAAAAATGTTACAATCCCCAAACGCCCACCCGTGATCGCCTGACCACACCGTTAATGCGTATTCACGGCATTCTTCAACCGGTGACCTGGGATCTGGCTCTTGATGTGGCCGCCGCTGTTGCCAAACATGTGATCGAAAAACACGGACCTTTGGCCTACGGCGTCAAAACATATTCCTATCAATTTATAGAAAACACCTACGCGATCACTAAATTCGCGCTCGGATCCATTAACACGGCGAACTTCACCTTTCATGACACTCCTTCGGACGTATCTTCAACGCCGGGCTTCCGCAACGCAGGTTTTGACAACTTTGCACCTTCTTATGAAGACTGGCGCGATGCAGAAACACTGTTTATCTGCGGAACCGATCCTTATGAAACCAAAACAATCCTGTTCACCCAGTGGATTATGAAAGGCATTCAAAACGGACAGAAAACCATCATGATGGTCCCACGCCGCACTGCTGGTGTCGCCTATATAGAGCAAAATGGTGGCCTGTGGCTTGATGTAACTCCGGGCACCGACCTTCTTGTGGTCAATGCAATTGCCCGTATCATCGTAGAAAACGGCTGGCAGGACAAGGAATGGATAAAAAACTGGGTCAACGACAAGTGGGGATCATCTTCAGGATTTGGCCAGGGCACGCGTAACACGCCGTGGCAATGGCGCACCACCTGGGGCCAGTTCCAGACCGATGGCTTTGATGACTGGAAAGAATGGCTGTTGTCACAAGATGATTACACGCTGGAAAATGCGTCGAAAATTTCGGGTATTGATGCAAAGAAAATTCAGCTTGCCGCTGAAATGATGGCAAAACCTGTCAAAGGCAAGCGCCCGAAAACATCCATCATGATCGAAAAGGGTTTTTACTGGTCAAATAATACCGGTAATACCGTCGCCATCTCTGCTCTGGGCATCATCGTCGGTGCCGGCGGCAGACCTGGCCAGATGATCGGTCGCGGCGGCGGGCATCAGCGTGGCGGCGTCAGAGGTGGCAAGTATCCACGCAACAAATCGCCGATGAAACTGCCCGGACGTCGCCGTCGGGCACTTGACACCGATACCTGGACCATGGCCGGTCACACCCGCATGGCTCATGTCATCGGAACCACCTGGATCCAGTCCATGTGTGGATCATTCCTGCTGGCCGCCAAGTTTCAAGAACTCACCAACGGTAATCCTCATCAGGTGCGCTCCCTCAATAAAGAGAGGATTATCGAAACCCTGAAAAAACGGGCGGATTCAGGCGGCATGGTGATCATTAACCAGGACATCTATCTGGTCGATCCGATTGGCAACCAGTTTGCGGACATTATCTTCCCGGCTGCAACCTGGGGTGAAGAGGACTTTATGCGCGCCAATGGTGAGCGCCGCATGCGGCTGTACCAGAAGTTCTATGATCCGCCGGGTGAATCAAAACCGGATTGGTGGATCATTGCTCAACTGGCCACCCGCATGGGCTTTAAAGGCTTTGACTGGAAAAACTCCAACGAAGTTGCGGAAGAAACCGCACGGTTTTCACGCGGCAGCCGTAAAGATTACAACATGATCAACGTGGCAGCCAAACGTGAAGGCAAAACCCTGCATCAAAAACTCAGGGAATTTGGCACCAATGGTATTCAGGGCCCGGTGTCAATGTTGGATGATGGCACTCTGGTTGGCACAAAACGACTGCACGATACGCAACGCAAATTGTCGCCAACCGGCCCTGCCGGAGCCAACATGGTCAACAAGAAGACCACACACTTCAACTCCCAGACCGGGCGTTGCAATCTTGAAAAGGCGCAATGGTCCTGGTTTTCGGATTACTGGGAATGGATGAAACCCAAGGATGACGAATTGTGGTGCACATCGGGTCGTTCAAATGAACGCTGGCAGTCAGGTTTTGATGATCGCCGTCGCCCCTATATCGTGCAGCGCTGGCCTGAAAACTGGGTTGAAATCAACACCGAAGATGCCAAAGCCCGTGGCATTGAAAGCGGTGATATGGTTATGATCTACTCTGATCGTGTGCCCTCACTGAAGGAAACAGTCCTTGGCGTGGAAGGCGACGATTATAAATTCTCCGGCCAGTTGAAAAATGGCAACGTGGAGTTCAGTGAAGCAGCCGTTACCGCTGTAGCCATGGTCACCCGGGCGGTAAAGAAAGGAGTTCTTTATATGGATTTCCTTCACACATCACAGCCTGCAAATGCACTGGAAGGCCGCGTTGTTGACTGGATGAGTGGTAATTACAACTTCAAGATGGGCGTTGCCAGGATCAAGAAAATCGGCATATCCCCTTACAAGAACACGTTCCGGTCCATGTCTTTTGCACCGCGCGATATCGGGGTGTAATCACAAACGCGATTGATTGAAGTCGAAAAACAAAAAAACCGGAAGCGATTTATCTCTTCCGGTTTTTTATTGTTCAAATCGATGCGAGCAATGGCTATGCGCAGATATTTTAGAAAGATCAGACTTGACATATGTCAAGGGAGGCTTGAGCCGAATGTGTTCAATTGAACTCTCAATTTAGGAAATTCTGGGATATAAATCATGGTAACAAGAGCAAAATCTGCAAAAGAAAGAGCATTTACCCAACTGAGCAAACTCCTTTTGTCGGGGGTGGATATTCATCGTTGTGCCGCTGCAACAGCGTTGGGAAAAATTGCTCATCCCGGAGCCGGACCAGTGCTGCAACAGGCACTCCTGGATGAGGATGAAGATGTACGCACTGATGCCGCAGCCGCCCTCTTGGAACTCGAAGAGACACAAGCCGCCGGTGCCATTATGGAAAATCTTCTCGGTGATCCCTGCCCTGAAGTCAAACTGTCTGCCATTGAATTGCTTGCCAAAGCAAACCATCGACAGGTTGTCCCCTGGTTGCACACAATGGTCGCCGGCCGGGATGAAGAGATAAACTGGGGAGACGAATATTACGCTACGGGCTGGGATGACTGGCTGGACATACAATTGGCAGCAATCAAGGCGCTCGGTAAAATTGGAACAGCTGAATCCGTAGCGGTAATTATGAACGAATTGAAAAACGACGAAGGTCAGGACCTGACGCAGGTTACAGTCCCGGTTCTGGTCCAACTGGGCACCGAAGGTGTGGCCGCACTGACCTCATTATATAACCAGGGTGATGCACGCATGCGCCGCCGGGTCTGTTCGGTTTTGGAGCCGGGGCAATCTGCCGAAATTGATGATCTTTTGCAAAAATGTTTGGCCGATAAAGCAGGTGAAGTACGCTATGTTGCCCTCGAGAAAATAATTGATACTGATCCCGAAGATGCGCGTCTTGCCGCGTTTTTCAGTGACGAACACGTTGATGTGCGCATCCTGATTGCCAAAACAATAAGCGCAAAAGAACCTGATCTGGCGATGGAGAGATTGTCGGACAAATCTGCGGAAGTCAGGCAGACAATCTTCAGATCAATTGCCGCTGAACCTCAAGCGTTCAAAAAAGAAGGCTTTTCAGAAGTTGTTCGCACGGCGATTGTCGGCATACCGGATGTTGCCGGTGCCGCAGCTGTTGCCTGGGCAACCCTGATCGGAGAGGCATCAGCAAAGAGTCTCGGCGGGGCACTGCAAAACTCTGAACAACCACTGGTTTTTCGACTTGGCTTAATTGAAGCGCTTAGCCTGCTCAACGATGCTGGCTTGCCCTACCTGTTGGATACTGTGGCAAACAGCAACAGACAGATCCGTATCTCAACTATGTCTGCCCTGGCAAAAATTGCCGCCTCAGGCAAATGGCCAAACAGAGCCGGTGACAGTCTCCTGGCAGCCCTTCGCGGAGAACTTGTTGAGGCGGTCGAGGAAAGTGACGCCACAGAAGAAGCAGCGCCAGAAGACGTTGAGGCTGCTGCACCCCAAGAACAACCCCCGGCCACTTCGACACTGGACCAGATATTGCGCGATGGAATTCGCACCGAACCGGGCGAGGAAGAAAAGCCGGAAGCTGAGGAAGTTGAACTTTCTGAAGACGATAAAAAGTTCATCAAAATCTCAAAATCGCGGGCAATGAGAAAAAGCAAGGTATCGCTGGACGTCAAGGTGGCCCCCCATGAAGATGTCCGCCGGTTTGCCGCCTGTCTGCTGGGTGACTTTGATTTTCCTGGGATAACCCGGGTGCTGAATCAGGCCCTTGAAGATGATGACGTTGAGCTCAAACAGGCCTGCCTGGAAAGCCTGGCTCTCATCGGAACTGCACGAGGCAAGTTGAAAAAACGCCTGTACCCGGCAATCCGAACAGAAACACAACACCAGGATCGCCTTATTCGAATGCTCAGCGCACGCTGTCTTGCATACATCAAAGGCAAAGATGTTGAAGAAACCCTTATTGAGTTGTGCGGTGATGAAGATGTGCATGTTCGCCGGGAAGCCGTCACAGCACTTGGTCGCAAGAAAGGTCATGTGGAGAGCTTGTTGCTGGCACTGGAAGATAATTATTCCGGGGTTCGAATTGCCGCTGCTCAAGCCCTTGCCTGCCGGCGCTCACAAATGGATATTCTTATTGAATTAACCCTGGCGCATGATGGTATGCACCGCCGCGATATTGTCGCCATGCTCAAGGGCTGGAACGCAAATGAAGCGGCGGATAAATATCTAAAAATTCTCAAGGATGAGGATAAAAAGCGGATATGGCTGGTAGCTATCGAAGCTCTTAGTGATCTTTTCAGCCATTCGGACAATGGAGATATTCAAGCCGTTGCCTGAAGTATTATTTCAACACCCAACAAGAGGAAACCTCGATGAATAAACTGTTTAAAGGGATGCTTTGCACAGTTGCACTGGTCGGTTTTACCGGACTGGCTCAAGCCAAAAAGTACACGGAAATAGAGGTCACCGACGGTGGCAGTATTTCGGGAAAAGTCCTGGCAGGCAGCGCTGTTGAAAAATCAAAAATATTCACCATTTCCAAGGATACGCAAATCTGCGGTGAAGGTAATCGAACCGTTCCCTTTGTTATAATAGAAAACGGCACAGTAAAAAATGCAGTTGTCTTTCTCTACAAGGTCAAGCAGGGCAAGGCATTTCCGAAAGAGTTGATGAATGTAACTCTCAATCAGAAAAAATGCGAATTTACTCCTGCCTTCTCAGTGATAGCGAATGGTGGAAATCTGACCGCCATGAATTCGGACGAAACCCTGCATAATATTCATACCTACGAACTTATCGGCAGGGCGCGACGCACGGCAATAAACGTATCGCAGCCCAACGCCGGGGACAAAGTAACCAAAAAAATAAAAATGCGCAAAGGCGCTGGCATGAAAATTGAGTGCGACGCACATGACTTCATGCACGCCTATATGTTTGTTGCCTCAAACCCATATTATGCTGTTGTTGGTGAAAACGGTGAATTCACCATCGATAACGTACCGCCCGGCGAATACAAAATTCGGCTGTGGCAGGGGTTTTTAGGTGAGATCAAGAGTGGCAAGGTAAAGGTCACTGCTGGCGCAGACACCAAAATTGACCTGTCATTCTGATCATTCTGCAATCTGGGACCCAAGCCATGACACCCAAGAAAAAGCTTAATGCCTTTGACGGTTTTGTACTGGCTGGTGCGGCTGTAAATGTTGCAGTTATAGCTTTGATTGTTGGCTATTGGCTGCTGTACGGATAAAATCGCAGGAGCAAAATATGACTACAGCATTGGCGCTTAATGAAAAAATTGCTGATGAACAGATCAGCTCAGCCCCGGTTTGCCTGAACAATATTCTTGTCGCCCTTGATCAATCAGATCTCGCCAATCAGGCAGTTCTCGAAGCTATCAAACTGGTCAAGCCGATCAATGGAACCATAATCGGCATTCATGCCTACGCCGCTAAAATGCACGACCGGCGTTTCAAGCAGATGGAAGGCGGATTGCCGGAACGGTATCGCTATGAAACCGAAATGGAACATCAGCGTGATGTGCATGAAGACCTGATTGGCAAGGGTCTTGGTATCATCTCCGACAGCTATCATGATAACGCACAGGAAAAATGTAAAAATGCCGATGTAAACTTCAAAAGGTTAAGTCCCGAAGGCAAAAACTACACCTGCATCATTGATGCTGCCAAAACCGGTGAATTTGACGTGCTCGCCTTAGGCTCTCGCGGGCTGGGAGCGGTTGCAGGCAGTATTATCGGCAGCGTTTGTGAACGCGTTGTACGGCGCGCGCCAATTGATGTGCTGGTGATCAAGCACCGCAAAATGAGCATTGGTGACGGGCCGATAGTTGTCGGAATTGACGGCTCGCCCCAGTCATTCGGGGTTCTCAAATCGGCTTTGATGATTGCCCGTCAAACCGGCGCAGATGTGCACGCGGTTGCCGCTTACGATCCTTATTATCACTATGTTGCCTTTAACAAGATTGCCGGTGTTCTCTCTGATGAGGCGGGCAAGGTATTTCGTTTCAAAGAGCAGGAACAGCTGCACGAGGAACTGATCGATGATGGTATTGCAAAAATCTACCAATCGCATCTTGCCATCGCCAAAACTGTAGCTGAAGAAGAAGGCGTCAACATCACCTGTGAACTGGTTTCAGGAAAACCGTTTCAGGCCATCCGAAAATACCTCGAAAGAGTTGAAGCGAGCTTGTTGATGGTGGGCAAAGTTGGCGTCCATGCTGATGAAGGACTCGACATCGGCGGCAATACGGAAAACCTGTTGAGGGTGGCACCCTGTCACATCTGGATTGGTCAAAAGACCCATTATCCCTCGCTTGATGTTATCGCTGAAGAAACCATCATGTGGTCTGAAGAAGCCGATGCGATGATGTCGCGCGCACCCGATTTTGTCCGCGGTATCGCCCGCACCTCGGTTATTCGCCAGGCCCACGCAGAGGGACATACATTCATCACTAGCCGTTTTGTTGAAGACGTGATGAAAAAAATGATGCCTGGCGGCAATACTGAAGGCAGTGAAACACCCGTTAGCGATGGTTTCGAACCACTCGCCTGGAATGCCGCGGCAACTGCCATACTGACCACACTGAACGATCAGTCGGTGAAGGAAAATATTCGCCTGAGAGCGGAAAAATCCGCCCGGCGTGATGCCGCCACCGAGGTATTGCCGCAGCACGTGGAACCCTTTGTTGCCGAGACTTGCCACACGGAACTGGAGTGGGCAGCAGCCTGTCTGGCGCGATTGCAAAGAGTGCCGGAAATATTTCGGGCTAAAGCCAGACAGACCATTGAAGACTATGTACGCGCAAATGGTGCAACCCGCGTTGACGGTGAAGTAGCCGAAGGTGGATTTGCCAAAGCGCGAAAAGCCATGTGCCCGGAGCCCGGTGCAACCGAGTTAAATAATGACTAGACCGGTAGACGCTCCTTTTCTTGTCGCCTTCAATCTGACAAAACGATGTAATCTCTCATGCGCCCATTGTTATCTTGATGCCGAAATTCTAAAAAACGGCAGCACCGATGAATTGTCCACCGACGAAGTTAAAAAGGCCATCAGTGATATTGCCGACGTTGGGCCGGAATGCATGATTGTTTTGACCGGCGGTGAGCCACTGTTGCGCCCGGACATCGAGGAACTCGCGGCCCACGCCAGCGGGCTCGGGCTGATGGTCGTTATCGGATCCAACGGCATCACTTTGACATCTGACCGGGTGAAAAGCCTCAAAAAATCCGGCGTTGCAGGCATAGGGTTGAGTATAGATTCACTTGATCCGCAAAAACATGATGATTTTCGCGGTCGCAAAGGCGCCTGGTTGAAAACCATGGCGGCCATTGATGCCTGCCGCAAAGAGAACCTGGCTTTCCAGATACATTTCTCGGTTACTGATCATACGGCCGGTGAAATTGACGACATGATCAGTTTTGCCCGGCAGGCGCAAGCTTTGGTGCTCAATGTATTTTTTCTGGTGTGCACCGGTCGCGGTGAGAAATATACCGATATTTCAATTGAAAATTACGACAAGGTGCTCAAGCGCGTGGTCGAGGCTGCCCACGATGAAAAACAATTGATGGTACGCGCTAAGTGCGCCCCGCATTTCAAGCGACTGGCGCTGGAGCTCGACCCGGAATGGCCGATCACCATGGCCCATGGTTATGAAGCCGGCGGCTGTATTGCCGGCACTCGATATGCCCGCGTGACGCCGGAAGGCGAGGTTACCCCCTGCCCGTTTATAGAAACCTCCGGCGGGTCTTTGCGTCACAGCAGTTTTTCCGACATCTGGAATGATGGTGAGATTTTCACAGCCCTGCGCCAGCCTCAACTGGAAGGACGATGTGGGATCTGTGAATATCAAAAACTGTGTGGTGGTTGTCGCGCACGGCCGCTGGCGCGCTCAAACAATCTCATGGGAGAAGATTTCCTGTGTTCATACCAGCCGCAAAACGGGGCAATTATCGAAGTCCTGAAGCCGGGAGAAGCAACACTCAACTGGACACAAGATGCTGAACAACGCGTTGCCCGGATACCCGGTTTCGTTCGCCGCATGGTTAAAAACCGGGTGGAGGCGGATGTGCGCTCAAAGGGCGGGTCAATTGTGACGGCAGATGACCTTTCGCATCTGGCCAAAGAGCGGTTCAAAAATGGCCTGCCACCGGGCATCAAAAGGCCCGGGCTGTCATGACTTACGACGTTGCCATAATCGGCGGTGGAATTTCCGGCCTGACCACAGCTTATGACCTGCAGCGATGCGGCCGCCGGGTCATTGTTCTGGAACGCCAGCAAACCGTTGGCGGCAACGCCATATCCCAGCGCATCAATGGTTTCCTGATGGAACATGGTCCCACCACACTCAACACCCTGGTGCCTCAGGCGCTTGAGTTGACACAAAACCTCGATATTGAAAACCAGCGGCTGGACCTGGGCAATGATGTACGCAAACGCTACCTGCGCCAGGGTGGCACCCTGCACGGTATCGGAATTAACCGCACTGGTTTCCTGCTTTCGCCCTATTTGTCTCTTCGTGGCCGGTTCCGTCTCATCACAGAGATATTGCGCCCGCGCAAAGCAAATGACGAAGATGAAAGCATTCACGCCTTTGTATGCCGCCGTTTTGGTATCGAGTTTGCCGACAAAATCATGGCACCGCTGGTGGCTGGAATATTTGCCGGAGACAGTCACAACCTGTCCTTGAAATCAGCCTTTCCCAAATTGATGAAAATGGAACAGGAGTTTGGCTCTGTCACCCGAGGTATACTTCACGCCAGACAAGGCAGTGAGCCAGGTAAACGGTTGTTTTCGTTTCGCGATGGTGTTGGAACTTTGCCAAGAACCCTGGCAACCGCGATGCCCGGTTGCATTAAAACCGCAACAGCAGTCAAATCCGTTTCAAATCACCCGCAAGGCTACAGGATCGAGACCCACAGATCAGGTAATCTGACTTCCAGAACAATTGTCTTTGCCGTTCAGCCTCACGTCGCCGCCAGCCTGCTTGAGCCGTTGGATGAGCCAGCAGCAACCGCCGCAGCTGAGATTGATGCTCCACCCCTTAGCGTTGTGTTTCTGGCCTATGCCCGCCAGCAGGTTAGCCATCCTCTCGATAGTCTGGGATTTTTGAGCGTGGCGGGGACAGGCGGTATTATCAACGGCGCACAGTTTCCTTCGACCATGTTTGCCAATCGGGCACCGGATGGATTTGTCTCAATTTCTGCCTATGTGGGCGGCAGTTGCAACCATGATGCAGCTTGCCTGAACAGCAATGAACTCAGCCATCTGGTACACCGTGAGCTGTCAGGTCTGCTGGGAATCAGTGGTCAACCCGTTCTTTCCCGGTGTCGTCAATGGGCCCGCAGTTTACCGCAGTATGAGATTGGACACAGCGATAAAGTTTCAACCCTAGAGGCTTTGCACCAGCGTCGGCCTGGACTATATGTTACCGGGAATTATCTGGGTGGTGTGTCGGTGGCCAGTTGCATAGAACAGGCGCGTGCAACCGCGAACAAAATCAACCGTTACCTGTCTGACGTAGGTCAGGTGGCGCCCGCAAATACCCGGTCAGGGTTTTCCGCAAGGGCATAAGTGCTCAAACAGCACAGCCAAACTCATCGGCTGCGCCATTTGCAATTTGCCGCAAGGCCGGCTCATTGAGAATATGAATATAATCACCGCACTCGCAGGCTATCATTTTTAACCGTTTCAGTTTGGTGAAAGCACGTGAAAGTGTTTCCGGTCTCAACCCCATATAATCAGCAATATCAATTCGGTTTAAAATCAGGTTTATCAGTTTGCCACGCTCTGCAGTCTGGCGGTTGCGGCATTCAAAAATAAATGAAGCCAGCTTCTCAACCGCCGACTTGCGGGCAAGGTCTACAGAATGATTGGTTGTCTGACTGCAACACCTGAATTTACCAATCATCAGGCTCGACCAGGCTTGTGGATTTTCCTGTCGCAGATTTTCGAGAACCACTGCATTGAACATCCGGGCCTGGCCCGGAAGGAGGCAACATAATGAGCCGCCACTTCCCCGTATCTGACTAAAATCCAGGACTTCACCTGCCAGAAATATTGTGGAAATGGTTCGTCTGCCGTCTTTGAGAAAATGTTGCAAACCAGCAGCACCACTGGAAATAACGATAATTGGATAGGGTGCACGCCGGGCATTTTCCAAAGCATTTTCAATATTGGTCAACTGAAAAGGCAGTCGTGCAAGAGCATCGCCATTATCATCCGCAGAAGCCATACAGGTAAAAGAACCTGCAGCCTCGCATCCATAACGAGCGGCAGTGAAATTCGGCATTGCAAACTCCATTTTTAGAAGAATAATTCCGTACCCGTATTATCGCGATTTCAAGCTGCCTTTTCTTTGATCAAGGTCAAAAAGCCTGTTGTTTTAACTTAGATCATACCGTTGCGATTGCAGCTTCCCACCCACCATCGCTTCGCCACCTTTATCAACCGCCCGCAGTTTGCATTGACGGTACAAATGTCGGCGGATTAAAATTGATGAATTATCCATTGTCATGTAATTTCCACACAATACTTAACGTCATTTGTTGGGAGCGTCATGGTACACGCCAAAGAAAAAAGAGGTTTTTAGTTGGCGCTGCTGCGGGCTCAGCTCGGCAGATGTCTTTGATCGCCTTGGCGCTATCGTGCTCAGGCACCTATTGTGGATGTTTTGCTGAAAGATCTCGGGCTTGGTGGCGATGGAACTTTATTGTCGAAAATTGATGACAGTAAAAAGAAGTAACCTGCCGGAAAATTAATTCCCCTCATTGTCTGGCACCATAGCTCTCACATTGTCGCGCAGGCGCTGACGTCAGACAGTCAGGTCTGCAAACTCAATGCGGCTTCGTCGGCGACGATCTCAGCAATTTCCCGACAATCCTGTTCCGTAAACGTCAAAGGTACGCGCATGTCGCAGGTGGTGGAAAGTATATTGATCGTGTTTGGCAGCGGATCCATTTCTCCAAGATAATGCCAGCTGTCGTAACGACTGGTAAAGGCTACTGGCTCTTTGCCGCCGAACCATTTGATTTCGACGCCACGTGCAGCGCATCGAGCCAGAAAACCGGGAATGTTGTCGGCGCCAATCCCCGGTGCCTGGAATTGAATTGAGGAGCCGACAAATTCTTCATATTGCTGACGCTTTACGGTTTTCAGTCCCGGTGCCGAACCAAACCCGTCTTCAAGGATGGAATAACGGACATTCCAGCGGCGCACATTTTCTTCCAGATCAGGCAATTGCGTACGAAGAATAGCTGCCCGCAAATTATCCAGCCGTGCCGAACAGTTAGGGCTCTCAAGCCTGACCTTTTGGAAAATCTCTTCCGCAGGAATAGCGCCATGGGAGCCATACAGCATGTAGGAGCCTGAGCCAACCACGGCGCGGGCGGCAAGTTCCGGATTACTTGTGGTAAGCAGCCCGCCTTCACCCGAATTCAGATGCTTGTAGGTTTGGGTCGAAAAACAGGCAACATCACCAAAATTTCCAGACCGTGTGCCTTTCCATTTAGCCCCCATCGTATGGGCGCAATCCTCAATTAAAACAATGGAGAATTCTTCACAGATGGACACAATTGCATCCATGTCGACAATATGGCCGCGCATGTGCGAGAGCAAAAAATATTCAGCCCCGCTTGCTTCAGCCTTGGTGCGAAGGTCGTTTAAATCCGTGTGCCAGTTTTCATCAATCTCGACCAGCACCGGACGACCGCCAACGGCAAATATTGCGCCGGGAACAGGTGCAAGTGTATAGGCATTGGCTAACACCTTTGCGCCTGGACCAACACCGGCTGCACGCAACGCAATCTGAAGGGCCTGGCCGCCAGACGTTGTTGCCAGGCAATATTCCACCCCCTGCCATTGGGCAAATTCCTGCTCAAGCAGGGTTGCCTCTGACACTTCTTCTGCAATCGTATTATACCTGTGCAATCGACCGGTTCGCAAAATTTCACCAACCCGTGCAATGGCAGTTTCAGAAATAGCTTCCTGCTGGGTGAAGGGTTTTTTAAAATGCCTGCTCATTGTCAATCGTACCGCTGCTGATCGCTGACTTCGAAGGGCCAGTCTTCGTCAGGGAAATATTTTTTCAATCGCCAGTCGCACGCCCGTGCATGCCCGTCCATACCTTCAAGCCGACTGATACGCGAAGCCACGGCACTGAAGGTCAAGTTGGCCTCCTCGCTGATTTCCTGCCAGGTGAGAATTTTTAAAAATTTCATAACATTAAGACCACCGGTGTATCGGGCAGCCTTTCTGGTTGGCAAAATGTGGTTTGTGCCCGAGCACTTGTCGCCATGAGTAACATTGGCCCCTTCACCCAGAAACAGTGAGCCGTAATTTTTCAATCGCTCTTTCCACCAATCCAGGTCTTCAGCAATGACCTGAAGGTGCTCACTGGCGTAAGTGTCGCTAACAGCGCAGATTTCTTCGCGACTGTCACACAGAATGATTTCACCATAGTCCTGCCAGGCCGCCATAACCACGTCACCGCTTGGCATGTCTGAGGCAATTTTCGGCATGATACGGGCAACAGCGCCGGCCAATTCACGCGATGTGGTAAACAACCACACCGGCGAATCAGGGCCATGTTCAGCCTGTGCGGCCAGATCAATTGCAACCGTCATGGCATCAGCAGTTTCATCGGCAATGATTGCACTTTCCGTCGGACCGGCAATAACATCGATGCCAACCTCGCCGAATAAAAGCCGTTTGGCTTCTGCAACATACGAATTTCCCGGACCAACCAGAATATCCGCAGGCCGGGTGCCAAACAGACCAAACGCCATGGAGGCTACGGCCTGCACTCCTCCCATTTCCAGGATCATGTCAGCGCCTGCGAGGTCCATCGCGTACGTCATCTGGGGCGAAATTGATCCGTTTCGAGGTGGCGAGGCTGCAACAACAAACGGCACGCCTGCAACCCGGGCGGTGGTAATACTCATTATCGCGGAAGCCACATGGGCGTAACGTCCACCAGGCACGTAACATCCGGCACATTCGACCGGTACAATTCGTTGCCCCAGACGTACACCAGGCTCGGTTTCAATTTCAAACTCTCTCAGGCTCGCCTTTTGGGCCTGAGCAAATCGCTCGACCTGGGAATGGGAAAACCGGATGTCGTCTTTTTCCTGTTCACTGACTTCTGCAATCAGGCTGGCCTTTTTATCCTGCGTTAAAACAAAATCTCCGTGCCAGTCATCCAGATTTCGCGCGTATTCTGCCACCGCAGGTTCACCAAGTTTACGGATGCGGTCCAGCATCTCTTCAACGACCTCGCGAACTGCGCCGTCTGCGGACGCCTGGCTTACCTGAGATCGTTTTACAAATTCCATACCTTGATTCCTAAGTGTCGATTTTCATAATTTTATAAAAACCCCGATGATCTCCCCGTTCGTTGTGGGAGTTCACTCCCGAAGGAGAAAATTTTCCAGTCTATTTCACTATATTTAGTTTTTTTAAAAGAATTTTTCAAAAAATACGGAAATCCGTACTAACAGGAAGCATTTTTTGCACCCATTAACCCTCGGCAATTTCAATAGCATCGGCCATATGGGGGACAATTTCAGAAAATCTCGGGACTACCTGTGTGCCAATCAGATGGCGGCAGTCTTCAGCAAGGCGATCTGGCAAATCACCAAGCTCCGCCCGCCTGGCAATCAGGCAGATTGTGCGTGAAAATGCCGGGAACGGTACCGGAGCCACATCGATCTGGGAAATAAACCGTTCCGCATCAAGCAGGTTCAGCGGCGTCGTCAATGTCCAGCCTTTAGCCTGGCCAACCATTGCAATCACCGAACGCGAAGCTTCCAGCGCAAACCTGTTCGTCACATCAAAACGCACGCGTTTCAGGTGCTGGGCGATTGTCTTGCCGATAGGAATATCTTCGGAATACTGAATAAACGGCGCATCGGCCAATTGTGCACTTATGTCACGATCATTCTTCAATAACCCCCTGGCGGTTACAAGAATGAAGGGTTCGCGCAAAATCGGAATGGTTCGAAAATCGCTGACATCGTCCGGCACACTTGCTGAAACGCAAATTTCAGCTTCACGCTGCTGCAACATTTCAATTACATGATCGGAGCGGCCCGAGTAGGCATTAACAAAGCAGTTGCGAAACCGGCGCTGCAAAATAGCCACCAGAACCGGTGTCAATGAGGTGTCGAGATCATCAATTATGGCCAGCGTGAGTTTCGGCAGATCTACCAGATCGCGCTTTGCCAGCTCGGCGTGAGCCTTTGCGGTAGCATCAAGAATCCTATGGGCATGAGCATGCAGCAATTGGCCCGCCGGGGTTAATTTTAGCGGTCGGGAGTTTCGGTCGAAAAGCCTCGCCCCCACAGATTTCTCAAGTGATGTGATTTGTTGCGAGACGCCTGATGAACTGCCGCCAATGCGGCTGGCGCCTTCGCTGATCGAACCGGTTTCTTCAACAGCGACGAACGCGCGCAGACCGCGCAATGTCAGCTCCGGTTGGTTTTTATTTGCCATTGCGACCCTGCCTGGAAATTAGTGACACTGGATACAGTATTGCGGCCATTACCTGCTCACATTGTAGTAAGGTTTAGAATTTATGGAAACAAAATTCATTTTTTTTAAATCTAGGCTGTTTTTCTTGACTTGCCCGCCAATTTTAACCGCCATTGGTCACATAAACTTGACTGCCATAGGTCACGAACCTTTGGGCATGTGGGAAATTTTACCAACAAACGGGAGGAAGAAATGAAATTCATCAAAGCCAGGCTTTACGGAGCCAGTTTAATCGCACTGATCGCCGCAAGTTCAATGGTCGTAACAGTTGCATCAACAACTTCAGTCAAGGCACAGGAAATTACAGTTGGGTATTTCCTTGAGTGGCCAACGCCGAACCAGTTTGCGCAGGTCAAAAAAATCTACAACGAAAAACTCGGCGTCAACATCAAGTGGGTTTCTTTTGATGCCGGGACAGCCATGTCTGCCGCGATGGCGGGTGGCGATGTTCAGATTTCGTTTTCTCAGGGCATTCCACCATTTGTGGTCGCCGCTTCCGCCGGCCAGGACCTGCAGGTCGTTGATGTTGCCGTATCTTATTCAAGCAACGACAATTGCGTCGTGCGCACCAGCCTGGAAATCGACAAGACCAACGCCAAGGAGCTGGAAGGCAAACAGGTCGGCGTACCTCTGGGAACAGCTGCACATTACGGCTTTTTGAAACAGATGGAACATTTTGGCATCAATACCTCAACCATGAAAATTGTTGATATGGCTCCTCCCGACGGTGCGGCCGCCTTCGCCTCAGGAAATTTAGACATGGTCTGTGGCTGGGGTGGCTCACTGCGCCGGATGAAAGAGTACGGCAATATTTTATTGACCGGGGCTGAAAAAGAAGAACTTGGCATTCAGGTTTTTGATGCCACAACTGTTTCCACCCAATGGGCCAAAGAAAATGCTGATCTCCTGGCAAAATTCCTTAAAGTCACCGCCGACATGAACGCCAAATATGCAGCCGGAGGTGTTGGCGAAATGCTGCCGGTGATTGCCAAGGCATCGGGTATGGATGAAAAAGCCACCAAGGAAACATTGGATGGTTTCATCTTTCCCACCATCAAAGAACAACTCAGCGCCAAATGGCTGGGCGGCGGCACTCAAAAGTTTCTCAAAGAAGTTGGAGATTTCTTTGTTAAGCAGGGAACCATCCCCAAAGCACGTGACAGCTACGAAAGCGCTGTCGATACCAGCTACCTCGAAGCAGCATCAAAAATGTAGCCTTCAAGAAGTTACAGATCATGAACTGGCGCAGTCCGTAAAATTTCTTACGGACTGCGTTAATTTTATGTATCGTGAAGATTGCATCTAATTCGTTGGGAGGAATTTTTGACACAATCCGCACAATCCAGTTTGCATATAGACCGGATTTCAATGACCTTCTCCCTGCCCGGCGGCAACTCGATTGAAGCCTTGAAGGATGTTTCGCTTGACCTTGCCGAAGGCGAATTGATGTCGGTCCTGGGCCCATCGGGGTGTGGTAAAACAACGCTTTTGAATATTATCGCAGGCTTCCTTGCACCCACCGGCGGGCAGGTTGTTCTAAATGATCAGGAGGTCACGGGCCCCGGGCCTGAGCGCGGCATGGTATTTCAGCAGGGTGCTTTATTCGAGTGGATGTCGGTCCGCAAAAATGTCGGCTTCGGCCCTGCCATGAAAGGGGTTGCGGCCCCGAAAATAAAACAGCGCGTGGATGAGTTGCTGGAAATTGTCGGCCTGCATGATTTTGGCGAAAAAGCTGTTTATGAACTTTCCGGCGGCATGCAGCAGCGCGTGGCTCTGGCGCGGTGTCTGGCCAATGACCCCGACGTGATTTTGATGGATGAGCCGCTCGGTGCCCTTGATGCCCTGACGCGGGAAAAAATGCAGGGACTGGTCCTCAAACTGTGGAAGGATACCGGCAAAACCATCATCCTGATTACCCATTCGGTGGAAGAAGCATTACTGCTTGGCGAGCGCCTTTTGGTCATGGCGCCGAGACCGGGGCGCATTCACAAGGAATACCGACTGCCGTTTGCTGAAATGGGAGTGGCTACCGATTTGCGCGAGGTTAAGAAACGCAGCGATTACGGCGACAAGCGTGAGGAAATTCTTACGATGATCTGGGAGATGGAGGAAGAAATCATGGGCAAGAAGGAATAAGGCTGTGTTGATTCTGGCAATCTACGTCACAATATTCATTCTGGCCTATGTGCTCTATGGCCTGGTTGCCGGTCGAATGGTTTCCCGGGATGGAATTTCAGCGCGCAAAACAGTTACCTTCGGCGATGAAAGTGCCGTTACCCCCAATCGCGCTGCATCAGTGATGTCGATTGTTTCGATTTTTTTGATCTGGGGTGCTTTTACCGGCTCGAATTTTACACCTGTGCATGTGCCCGGCCCGTTTATTGGCGATACATCTTTTACATATACGGCAACCAACCCGCAAAACCAGAGTGATGATGCGACGGTTTACATTCGCGTCAGACCGGTGGGGGAGAAAACCGAAAAGCCGGAAATTTCCGATGACGTTCAATCCGGTTTTGCCAAAGATGATGCCATGAAGGTGGGCGCATGGCGCAGCAATCTTATTCGCGTCCAGAACAATGATGAAGGTGGTAAGGAAAAAGGCTATCGCGTAACCGCCATAAATGGCCAGCCAATAGCACCGAAACAATCTGTTGAAGTTGCCGATGGCATTGTCAACATGACAGCCAAGGGCAGCCTGTCTTTTGTTCCCGACAAAGGCTGGCAAATGGAACCGATCTGGTTACCGTCACCAGAAGCTGTTGTCTCGCGCTTCATAGAAATTTCCCGTGATGGCTATCAGAATGTAACGCTTCTGGAAAACGTCGGCTGGTCATTATTCCGGGTAATCGTCGGCTTCATTCTTGGCTCTCTGGTGGGCATACCTCTGGGCTATGCCATGGGCCTAAACAACTGGTTTCGCGGCTGGTTTGATCCCATTGTCGAATTCATGCGGCCCATCCCCCCTCTGGCACTCATTCCACTGATAATTATCTGGTTTGGTATCTGGGAAACGGGAAAAATCAGTCTCCTGTTTCTGGCCGCCTTATGGATCATGACCATTTCCGCCCGGGCAGGCGTTTCCGGCGTTAATATAGCCAAGGTTCACGCAGCTTACTCACTGGGGGCTTCCAAATTCCAGATACTTGTCCATGTCATCATACCAAACTCACTGCCGGAAATTTTTACCGGAGGCCGGGTGGCGATGGGAGTATGCTGGGGCACCGTCGTTGCCGCTGAACTGGTGGCGGCAGAAAAAGGCGCCGGTAAAATGATTATCGCGGCATCAAAATTTCAACAGACAGATATTGTTATCATGGGAATAATTCTGATCGGTATCATCGGATACGGCATCGATATTCTCATGCGAATGGCAGAAAAATCTCTGGTCCCCTGGAAAGGCAAAAGTTAGGCCCTGTCAGAGGAAAATTACTTGAACCCTGATTACACGCCTCATCGGTTCATGCATCAGTTTACGGGGTTGTCACGGTAACTCAGTGACTCGTTTGTGAGGATGCTACAAACCAACTTGATGCAGAAAGTTTCTTATGAAACGGTTCGTCGTTGGGTTCTGAAATTTGGGCCAATTTATGCAAGCCTGCTTCGCAAACACCGGCCACGACTATCGGATCAGTGGCATCTTGATGAAGTGTTTGTATCTATCAATGGCAAACGATCATACCTGTGGCGGGCGGTTGATAATGAAGGCGAAGTGCTGGAAATTCTGGTTCAGTCACGCCGAAAAAAGTGTGCGACTCTCAAGCTCATGCGCAAACTTTTGAAGAGCCAGGGCTTTATTCCAACCGCTATTGTGACCGACAAACTACCGTCATACGGCACTCCTTTGAGGGAATTGAATCTTTCCAAGTGCCATGATTCTGATGGCAGAAAGAACAACCGGGCGGAAAACTCTCACCTGCTAGGGTCTGTCATTTTTTCACGGAAGCATATCCTGAGTTTTGGAGATAGTTTGC